>NZ_JBHYMF010000106.1:0-23875 GCF_042742855.1 Streptomyces sp. NPDC058877
CACCGGGCCCGGGGCCGTCCCCGTCACGCGACCGCTCAGAGCTCGCCGGCCGCCGTGCGCTCGGCCAGCTTCACCAGGGTGCGGACCGAGGAACCGGTGCCGCCCTTCGGGGTGTAGCCGTACGGGGCGCCCTCGTGGAAGGCCGGACCCGCGATGTCCAGGTGGGCCCAGGTGATGCCCTCGCCCACGAACTCCTGGAGGAAGAGGCCGGCCACCAGGCCGCCGCCCATCCGCTCGCCCATGTTGGCGATGTCGGCGGTGGGGGAGTCCATGCCCTTGCGCAGGTCCGCCGGGAGCGGCATCGGCCAGGACTGCTCGCCGACCTCGTCCGCGATCTCGTGGATCGCGGTCCGGTAGTCGTCGTCGTTGGCCATGATGCCGAAGGTGCGGTTGCCGAGCGCCAGGACCATGGCGCCGGTCAGGGTCGCCACGTCGACGATCGCGTCCGGGTTCTCCTCGGAGGCCTTGGTCAGAGCGTCGGCGAGGACGAGCCGGCCCTCGGCGTCCGTGTTCAGGACCTCGACGGTCTTGCCGCTGTACATGTTCAGCACGTCACCCGGGCGGGTGGCGGAGCCGGACGGCATGTTCTCCGCGAGGGCGAGCCAGCCGGTGACGTTGACCTCCAGGCCGAGGCGGGCCGCCGCGACGACGGAGGAGAACACGGCGGCGGCACCGCTCATGTCGCACTTCATCGTCTCGTTGTGGCCGGCCGGCTTCAGCGAGATGCCGCCCGAGTCGTAGGTGATGCCCTTGCCGACCAGGGCGAGGGTCTTCTCCGCCTTCGGGTGGGTGTAGGCGATCCGGACCAGCCGCGGCGGGTTCTCGGAGCCCTTGCCGACGCCCAGGATGCCGCCGTAGCCGCCCTTGGCGAGCGCCTTCTCGTCGAGGACCTGGACCTTGAGGCCGTGCTCCTTGCCGGCGGCCTGGGCGGCGGCGGCGAAGGCGGCCGGGGTCAGCTCGTTCGGCGGCATGTTGATCAGGTCACGGGCGCGGTTCATCTCCCCGGCGACGGCCTGGGCGCGCTCGGCGGCGGCCTTGTAGGCCTTGTCGCGCGGCTTGGCACCGAGCAGGGCCACCTCGGCGAGGGGCTTCTTCTCGTCCTTGCCGTTCTCCTGGTACGCGGTGAAGGCGTACGCGCCGAGCAGGGCGCCCTCCGCGATGGCGGCGGCGTCCTCGGGGGCGGTGATCGGCAGCGCGAACGCGGCCTTCTTGGTGCCGGTCAGCACCCGGGCGGCGGTGCCGGCGGCACGGCGCAGCGCCTCGCCGTCGTACGCCTCGCCGTCCTCGGGGGCGGCGCCCAGACCGACGGCCAGGACGACCGGGGCCTTCAGTCCGGCGGGGGCGGGCAACTTCGTCGCCTCACCTTCGGCACCAGAGGCGCCCAGGGTCTCCAGGACGGCGGCGAGCCGGCCTTCGAAGGCCTTGTCGACGGCCTCGGCGCCCGGGGCGACGACCAGCGTCTTGCCGGACTTCGCGACGCCGACGACGAGGGCGTCGGCGCGCAGCGTCGCCGCGCCGGCCGTGCTGAGAGTGAGAGCAGTCACGGTGGTGAAATCTCGCTTCCATTGAGTTCTGTGGCGGTCGAGGGATGGGCCGACCGTGCCCGCCGCATCGTATTTCGGCCCGGAGAGCGCCGAGAACGAGCCTACGCTCGCTCGCCCGGTTCGCTCACGGCGGCAGTGGTTCACTCATCCGTGGTGTCTCTTTCATGTTTACCCTTCCGGTCGCCGCGGCCCGGTCACACTCGCCTCATTCATGCAAGGGCGACACACCGTTCTTTGCCTCATCTGCGACATCTCCACGGGTCCTGCCGGTTCGAGCGGGTTCCGTCGAGGGGGGATACCGCCATGGACTCCGACCGAATCCGCACGCCCGGAACCGCGCCCCGTCGAGCCCGCACGGCTCCTCGTACGGGCCGGATCGCGGCCCTCGCCGCCGCCGCGCTGCTCGCCACCATCGTCCCGTCCGCGCAGGCCGTCGCCGAGACGGCGCCCCGGGTGGACCTCACCGTCCTCGTCGTCGACGACGGCGGCAGCGCGGTCGGAGCGATCACCGCCGAGCTGCAGGGTTCCGGCGTCCCGTACCGCAGGATCGACCTCAACGACCCGAACCGGCCGATCCTCGACACGGCCTTCCTCAGCGACACCGTCGGCGGACGCCCCCGCGCCAAGTACCAGGGCGTCGTCCTGCCCCACGAGAGCGCCTTCGGCCCCGACTCCGCCGAGCACACCGCCCTCCAGGCGTACGAGCGGACCTTCGGGATCCCGCAGGTCGACGCCTACACCTGGTCGCACCCCGGCGTCGGCCTCGACTACACCGATCAGGGGGGCTGGTCCGGCGTCCTCGACGGGACCACCGCCGGCATCACCGCGGCGGGCCGGGCGGGCCCCTTCCGCTACCTGGCGGGAGAGCTCACCTTCGAGGACAACGACCCCTCGATCTCCGAGAGCTACGGCTACGCGGGTCGTCCCCGTGCCGGCTACACCAGCTACGTCGACGTCCCCGTCGACGGCGGCGGCCGGGCCAGCCTCGTCGGCGAGTACGCGGCCGACGGACGCCGCGAACTCGTCGTCACCTTCGCCTACAACCAGTACCAGCGGCAGTTCCGCGCCCTCGCCCGCGGCATCGTCGAATGGCTCACCCAGGGGGTCCACCTCGGGCAGGGCCGCAACTACCTCTCCGTCCACGTCGACGACGTCTTCGCCCCCGACGCCCGCTGGGACACCGCCCTCAACTGCACCCCGGGCGACTTCGACTGCGTCGACGACGACGGCGAGGGCGTCAACCCGATCCGCATGACGGCCGCCGACGCCCAGTACGCCGCGGCCTGGCAGAAGTCCTCCGGCTTCACCCTCGACATGGTCTACAACGGCGGCCAGGGCGAGGAGTGGAAGGCCGAGCACGGCGGCACCGACGCGCTCACCGACCGGCTCGTCGCCGACCGGGCCCAGTACCGGTGGATCAACCACACCTACACCCATCCCTTCCTCGGCTGCGTCCAGGACAACAGCACCGTCCCCTGGAAGTGCGCCGAGAACGCCGCGGGAAGCACCCTCTGGGTCAGCCGCTCCGAAATCTCCCGCCAGATCCGCGACAACCACAACTGGGCCGTCGGCAAGGGCATCTCCGTCGACCGCAGCGAACTCGTCACCGGTGAGCACTCCGGCCTCAAGACCCTGCCCCAGCAGCCCGTCGACAACCCCCACCTCGCCGGTGCCCTCGCCGACAACGGCGTGAAGTGGACCGCGAGCGACAACTCCCGCGAACCCCAGCAGCGCGCCGTCGGCACCGGCGCCGCGAAGACCGTGCCCCGCCACCCCATGAACGTGTACTACAACGTCGGAACCGCCGCCGAGATGGCCGACGAGTACAACTGGATCTACACCTCGCGTGCCGACGGCGGCAGCGGCATCTGCGAGTCCAACCCGGCTTCCACCTGTCTGTCCGCCCCGCTCCCCACGGCCACCGGCTACGCCGACCACATCGTGCCCCAGGAAGCCCGCATCGCCCTCTCCCACGTCCTCGGCAACGACCCCCGACCGCACTACGTGCACCAGTCCAACCTCGCCGAGGAACGCCTCCTCTACCCCGTCCTCGACCGCGTGCTCGCCGACTACCGGGCCCTGTTCGCGCCGAACGCCCCCCTGGTGAACCCGGCCCAGAAGGACGTCGGCACCGAACTGAACCGCCGTGCCGCCTGGGACCAGGCCCTCGCCGCCGGGAAGGTCACCGCCTACCGCATCGGCACCACGGTCACCGTCAAGGCCCCCTCCGGCGTCACCGTTCCGGTCACGGCCCCCGAGGGCACCCGCAAGAAGCTCCTCCTCGGCAGCACCGCCTTCGGCACCGCCTACGCGGGCACCCGCTCCGCCTGGACCGCGCCCGAACCGCTCCAGACCACCGTCACCCTCACGCTCCCGACCGCCTGAGCAGCGCGTCCCGACCAGCACTTCCCCGGGGGGGAACCGCACATGCCGAGCAGTGGCCGTTACGTGACCATGCTCACCGAAGGCACCTATCCACACGTCCACGGCGGCGTCAGCACCTGGTGCGACCAACTCGTCCGCGGCATGCCCGAGGTCGACTTCGAGGTCCTCGCGCTCACCGGCAACGGCCGCGAACCCGTCACCTGGGAGCTGCCGTCCAACGTCATCCGGCACACCGCGTACCCCCTCTGGGGCCTCCCGCAGGGGGGGTGCGCCCCGGTCGGCGCGCGCCGACCCCTGCGGGGGCGCGAACGCCGCCGCTTCCTCGCCGCGTACGAGCGGCTGCTGCTCGCCCTCCTCGACCCCGAGGCGGGCTGCGACTTCGGCTCCGGCCTGTACGAACTGGCCGAACTCGCCCGACAGGGACGGCTGACCGCCGCCCTCCGCTCCGAACCGGCCCTCCGCTCCCTCATGTGGATCTGGACCATGCCGCACCTGCCGACGCTTGCGGCCCGGCCCACCGTCCACGACGCCCTCACCGCGACCGACCTCCTGGAGCACGCCCTGCGCCCGCTCGCCGCCCGGGTGGCGGACGGCAGCGTGGCCCACGCGGTCTCCAGCGGCCTCGCCACCCTGCCCGCCCTCGCCGCGCAGCACTTCGAGGGGGTGCCCTTCCTACTCACCGAACACGGCATCTACCTCCGGGAGCGCTACCTCGGCTACCGCACCGAAGCCCAACGCTGGCCGGTCAAGGCGCTCATGCTCGGCTTCTACCGCGAGCTCAACACCCTCGGCTACCGCAAGGCCGACCTCATCACCCCCTGCAACCAGTACAACCGGCGCTGGGAGGAGCGCGGCGGAGCCCCCGCCGCCCGCATCCGCACCGTCTACAACGGCGTCGACCCCGCCCTCTTCCCCGAAGCCGGACCCGAGCCCGAGACCCCCACCCTCAGCTGGTGCGGGCGCGTCGACCCCATCAAGGACCTGGAAACCCTGATCCGGTCCTATGCGATCTGCCGGGCCGAACTCCCTGCGCTCCGGCTGCGGTTGTTCGGTCCGGTCCCGGCCGGGAACGAGGACTACCTGACCCGTCTGGAGAAGCTCGCCGCCGAACTGGGCGTCGCCGACGGGGTGACCTTCGAGGGGCGCATCTCCGACGTCCCCTCCGCCTACGCGGCCGGCAGCGTGGTCATGCTCTCCTCCATCAGCGAGGGCTTTCCCTTCTCCCTCATCGAAGCCATGTCCTGCGGTCGGGCCACCGTCTCCACGGACGTCGGAGGAGTGCGGGAGGCCGTCGGGGACACCGGCGTCGTCGTCCCGCCCCGCGAACCCGCCGTGATGGCCGCAGCCGTCTCCGAACTACTCCGCGACGGCGCCCGGCGCGCCGAACTGGGCGGCCGCGCCCGACAACGGGTCATCGACCGGTTCACCCTGCGCCGCTCGGTGGACGGCTTCCGCCAGATCTACCGCGAACTGGCCGGCGCCCGACCGCCGCAACCGGCGCCGTCGCCCCAAGAGCCCCTGCGCCTGAGCATTCCCGCCCCGCGCCGCATGCCCGCGGCCCTCGTCCCAGGAGGCACCCCGGCATGAGCGGCTCCCTCTGGCTGAAACCACCCGCGGTGGGTGCAACGCCCCTTCCGGCGATCCCCCGCCCCCGGCGGGAACGTTCGTCCACCCGCCCGGACCACGCTCCGCCCCCGACCCCCGAGGCACGCCCGGAAGGCGGTCCGGCCGGCCGGACCGCCCCCGGGGCCGGGGAAACGGCCCCGGGCGGTGCCCCCCCCCCGCCCCCCGTTCCGGACCCCCGGGGCTCCCGGACCGCGCCCCCCACCGGCCCCCCGCCCCCCGACGGAGACGGGCTCGCGGCAGATCCGCTCGACGAACTCACCGAGAGGCTCGGCGAACTCGCCGCCGCCGCCGTCCACCCGGACGAGATCGCCGCCGTCCTGGAGTCCGACGGCATGACCGACGACCACATCCGGCTCACCTACGGCCGCGCCGACTCCTTCGCGCTCGCCGAGGACCTCTACGCACGCGTGGAGCGCCACCACCCGGAGCCTGAGCCGCCGTCCGGCCGGGCCTGGCACAGCGAACTCGCGGGCTGTCTGCTGCGCGGCCTCGTCTTCGCGCTCCCCGGCCTGGCGTACGTCCTCGCCGCACCCCTGCTCGCCGGGGAGCAGGGGCGGTTCGGCCTGCCCGCCGGAACCGTCCCCCTGCTCGCCGGTGCCGTCACCGGCTGGGTCTGGAACCAGGCCCTGTCCCACCGCGCCCACACCTGGCTCGGTCTCGGCGACCGGCCCGCCGCCGCCCGCACCCTGCTCGTCGGCGCCCCGGCGGGCGCCGCCGTCGGGACGGCCGTCGCCCTCGCGGCCGCAGCGCCCACCGAGACGGCCGCCACCGTCTTCGCCGCCGGGCAGTCGCTCTACCTCGCCGCCGCCACCGTCCTCCTGGTCCTCGGCCGCGAACGGGCCCTGCTCTGCGCCCTGCTGCCGCTCTCCGGCGCGGCCCCCGCCCTCCACTGGGACCTCCCCGCCCTCCTGCGCGTCGGGCTCCTCCTCGCCCCGCTCACCGCCTCCGTCGTCCTCGCCGGGCTCGTGCTCCGCCCGGGCCTGCACCGGGGCGCCGGAGGCCGGGGCGGCCCCCCGCGATCGGCCTCCCTCCCGTACGGCCTCTTCGGCCTCGGCAGCGGTCTGTTGGTCCTCCGTGCCGGCACGGGCGACACCCTGGTCAGCGGTGTGGGGGCGGTCATCGCGCTCACCCTCTCCATGGGACCCGCCGAGTGGTTGCTGCACCGCTTCCGCGGCCAGGGCCTGAGCCGGCTGCGGACCCTCACCACGGCCCGGGAGTTCCGCCGGGCGATCACCGGCACCCTGGTGCTCTGCCTCGGCGGCTACCTCACCGTCCTGCTCGCCCTGGCCCTCGCCGCGGCCCTGGCCTGGCCGGGGGCGTCCTGGCCGACACTCCCGCGCCTGATCACCCTGCTCCTCATCGGTGCCGTGCTCTGGCTCGGGCTGCTCCTCCAGGCGTTCGGCGCGGTGCTCAGCGCCGCCACCACCTGCTTGGTCGCGGTGGGAGCCCAGGCCGTGCAGCCCGCGGCGGGGCCGGCCGCCGCGGCGGGGGCGGCCACCGTGCTCGCCGTCCTGACCTGTGCTCTGCTGGTACGACCAACCGCCCACCGCCACTAGGGATGCCATGACGCCCCCTTCCCTCCTGGTGCCCTACTACGAGCACCCGGCCGAGCGCCCCGAGGCCTGGTCGGCCCTCGTCGCCGCGGCCCCGTCGCTGTACGGCGTCGTACTGAACCCGGCGAGCGGCGCGGGCGAGGCGCCCGACCCGGCGTTCGCCGGGGTCGCCGGGCGGCTACGGGCGGCCGGGGTGCGGGTCCTCGGCTACGTGGACACCGCCTACGGCCGTCGCCCGCACGCCGAGGTCATCGCCGAACTGGTCCGCCACCGGGACTGGTACGGTGCCGACGGCGCCTTCCTGGACCAGGTGGCGACCGCACCCGCCGCGCTCGCCCACTACCACCGGATCGCGATCGCCTCCCGGGCGGCCGGTGCCGCCACCCTCGTCTTCAACCACGGCGCCCAACCGGATCCCGGCTACGAGGCCCACGCCGACCTCCTCGTCACCTTCGAGGGCCCCTGGGACACCTACCGGACCCTCGCCCTGCCGGTTGCCCCGCACTATTGCCACCTGGTCTACGCAGCCCCTGCCGAAGTCCGTCCGGCCACCCCGGTGCACTGCACCGTTCCGGGCACCGGTGCACACCCCTGGGGCACCCTTCCGCACCTCTTGGAGCCCGCCCGATGAGACGAGTCCGTTCGACCGCACGAACGCACCCGACGAGCCGATCCCCCCGCACCGGTCGTGTCCGCCGGGGGAGGCGGGCGCCGTCCCTGCTCCTGGGGCTGCTCCTCCTCGCCACGGCCTGCGGCGGTGCTTCCGACTCCGATGCGAAGTCCCCCCGGGAGGACCGCTGGCACCCGGCTCCGGGACTCGCCTGGCAGTGGCAGCTCAGCGGCAAGCTCGACCCGACGGTCGACGTCCCGGTGTACGACATCGACGGCTTCGACCACCCGGCGTCCACCGTGCGGGACCTGCACGACCGGGGCCGCAAGGTGATCTGCTACCTCTCCACCGGCGCCTGGGAGGACTTCCGCCCCGATGCCGACGCCTTCCCGAAGTCGTTGCTCGGCAAGGGCAACGGCTGGGAGGGCGAGCGCTGGCTCGACGTCCGCCGCA
Organism: Streptomyces sp. NPDC058877; assembly: GCF_042742855.1. Lineage (NCBI taxonomy): Bacteria > Bacillati > Actinomycetota > Actinomycetes > Kitasatosporales > Streptomycetaceae > Streptomyces > Streptomyces sp. NPDC058877. Next base: position 8,172 of record NZ_JBHYMF010000106.1, read on the forward strand.
CCGACCTCCTCGAACCCCTCATGGCGAAGCGCCTCGACATGTGTCGGGACAAGGGCTTCGACGCCGTCGAACCCGACAACATGGACGGCTACAAGAACGACACCGGCTTCCCCCTCACCGCCGCCGACCAACTCCGCTACAACCGGCTCGTCGCCCGCCTCGCCCATGAGCGCGGCCTCGCGGTCGGCCTCAAGAACGACCTGGACCAGATCCCGAAACTGCTCCCGGACTTCGACTTCGCGGTCAACGAGCAGTGCGCGGAGTACGACGAGTGCGGTCGGCTCACCCCGTTCGTCGCGGCGGGCAAGGCCGTCTTCCACGTCGAGTACGAACTGACGACGGACCGGTTCTGCCCTCGGGCCGTGGAACTGGGCCTCAGTTCCATGCGGAAGCGGTACGAGCTGGGGGTGTGGCGGCAGCCCTGTTAGCGGCGCCGCCGGTGGCCGTGCCCGGTCCGCGACCGGGCCGCGTTCACCCCAGGGCCAGGGCGATCAGCGCCACCGTCGCCGTCGTCTCCTCGACCGCGCCGAACACGTCGCCGGTCACCCCGCCGAACCGTCGTACGCACCGACGGAGCAGGAGGGCCGCCGTGCAGAGGGCCGCTCCGGCCGCCAGGACGTTGTGGACGGCCTGGTACGGGGACAGGAGCAGGCCCGTCGAGGCGCAGAGCACCAGGACGAGCGCGGTCAGGAGCGTTGCCGACCTGGTCGGGACCGTGGCGGCGACGATCGCTCCGAGGCCCTCCGGGCGGGCCGCGGGAACGCCGTGGCGGGACGCGTGGGTGAGGGCGAGACGGGAGAGGACGGCGGCGAGGAGGGCGGCGGTCGTGCCGCGCGCCCACCCCTCCTCGTACAGCTCGTACAGCGCGGCGACCTGGGCGAGCAGGACGAAGACCAGGGCGATGACCCCGAACGGGCCGATGTCCGACTGCTTCATGATGCGCAGCGCGTCCTCGGCCGGTTTGGCGCTGCCGAGGCCGTCGGCGGTGTCCGCGAGACCGTCGAGGTGGAGGCCCCGGGTGAGCACGGCGGGGACGGCCGCGGTCACGACGGCGGTGAGCAGCGGACCCGCGCCGAGCGCGAAGAACACCCCGCCGAGCGCGGCCGAGCAGAGGCCGAGGGCCAGACCGGCGATCGGGGCGCAGAGCATGCCGGCCCGCGCCGCGTCCCGGTCCCAGCGGGTGATGCGGGCGGGGAACACGGTGAGGGTTCCGAAGGCGAAACGCAGGCCGTCCATCCGGGCAGGGTAATCCTCGCTCTCGAACGGTAGATTTCGCATACCGCACATATCGGAACGGGGTGGCATGGGTCACTGGTTCTCCCGCAACATCGTCGAGCCGGGCAAGCTCCCGATGCTGCTCGCTCTGACCTCGTTCGTCCTGACTTTCCTGGTCACCCGTGCCGTCACCCGGCTCATCCGGGCCGGGAAGGGACCCTTCCGGAACGTTTCTTCCGGCGGGCTCCACATCCATCACGTCGTGCCCGGTGTCGTCCTCACGGTCCTCGGCGGCTTCGGTGCGGTGTTCAGCGGCCGGCACGGCGTCGGGGCGTCCGTCTTCGCGGTCGTCTTCGGGGTCGGCGCCGGTCTCGTCCTGGACGAGTTCGCGCTCATCCTGCACCTCGACGACGTGTACTGGTCGGAAGACGGTCGCAAGAGCGTCGAGGTGGTCGCGCTCACCGCGGCCCTGGTGGGGCTTGCGCTCGGCGGCTTCTCGCCGCTCGGCGTCGAGGGCGTGACCGCCGACGAACGGCAGGACCGGGCCACCGTCGTGCTCACCCTGGTGCTGAACTTCCTCTTCGTCCTGGTCGCGTTGGTGAAGGGGAAGTTCCGGATGGCCGTTTTCGGGACCTTCATCCCGTTCGTCGCGGTGGTCGGGGCGGTCCGCCTCGCTCGCCCCGGCTCCTGGTGGTCCCGGCACTTCTACGGTCGTCGCCACCGGGCCAGGGCCCGGTCCCAGATCCGCACCTACCGGCACGACCGACGCTGGACCAGATGGCGACGCCGCTTTCAGGACCTGATCGGCGGCTTCCAGGAACGCGTCCCCGGGCGGGGGCCGACCCCGCCGGCCTGATGCCGCCCGCGCCGGCCCAGGACCGCGATCAGGGCGAGGACGGCGATGATCGCCGCCAGGTGTTCCTTCCCCGCCAGGTTCGGCTTCACGAGCACCTCGACGACCATGGCGACGACGACGAGCGTTCCCGTCCACCGTGCTCCGCACCGCCAGCAGACGTAGACGGCGAGGCCCACCACGGCCGCCGAGGGGCCGGTGTCGACGACCCGCGCATCGGTGGCGGGCAGCCCGAGCGGGCCGTCCGGGCCGAGCGCGATGCCCAGGCGGGCGTAGAGCGTGCCGGCCAGCGTCGCCAGATAGGCGAGGCCCAACGTCCGCCACCGCCCGATGCGGATCTCGGCGATCCCGAACACCAGCAGCACCTGCGCGAGCGCACCCCACACCGGCAGGTCGAGGGCGGGGACGAAGAGCGAGAGCGGCGTGCGGAGCAGGGCCGCCCACAGCGGGTCCTCGGCCCGCACCGACCCGATGGCCTGGACCGGTCGGTACCCCCAGTCCTGGTTCTGCACGACCTGGAAGAGCGCGGTGAGGCCGACGGCGGTCAGCGTCAGCGGGACCGCCCGCCACCCCCGGGTGACGAGTGCCGTCCGCACGGTGTCGAACAGGGGTCCCCACTCCCGGCGGGCGAACCCCCGGACCCCGCGGATCAACGCCCGCCCTCCAGATGCCTGCGGTGCAGCCACTTCGGCAGTCCCGGAGCCTCCAGGAACCCCTCCGCGCGACCGGCTGCGAGTCCGATGCGCAGGAGGTCGGCGCTTTTTTCGAAGAGCATGAATCGGGGCTCCCAGATCGGTCGGTACTTGGCGTTGGCGCGGTACAGCGACTCGATCTGCCACCAGCGGGAGAAGAAGCTGAGGAGGGAACGCCACATCCGCAGCACGGGTCCCGCCCCGAGCTTCGAGCCGCGTTCGAAGACGGACCGGAACATCGCGAAGTTCAGTGAGACCTGAGTGATCCCGATCTCCTCGGCCCGCTGGAGGAGTTCGATCACCATGAATTCCATCAGGCCGTTCTCGGATTCCCGGTCGCGGCGCATCAGGTCCAGCGAGAGGCCCTTCGGGCCCCAGGGGACGAAGGACAGCAGGGCCCGCAACTCGCCCCGTTCGTCGGTGCACTCCAGCATCACGCAGCGGCCGTCCCGGGGGTCGCCGAGCCGCCCGAGCGCCATGGAGAATCCGCGCTCGGTCGCCCCGTCCCGCCAGTCGTCCGCCTTGCGCAGCAGTTCGGCCATCTCTCCGGCGGGAATGTCCTCGTGGCGTCGGATCCGGACCTCGTACCCGGCCCGCTTCACCCGGTTGAAGGCCTGCCGGACCGTCCGCATGGCCCGTCCCTCGAGGGTGAACTCGCCGGTCTCCACGATCGCCTCGTCGCCCAGTTCCAGGGCGTCCAGCCCGTGCCGGCCGTAGATGACCCCGGCCTCCTCGCCGGCGCCCATCACCGCCGGGATCCAGCCGTGCTCGCGCGCCTCGGCGAGCCAGGGCTCGATGGCGCCGGGCCAGGCCTCGGGATCACCGATCGGGTCGCCCGAGGCCAAGGACACCCCGCCGACCACCCGGTAGACGACCGCGGCCTTCTCGCTCGGCGACCACACCGCGCTCTTCTCCCGGCGCAACGCGAAGTAGCCGAGCGAGTCCCGCTCGCCGTGCTTGTCGAGCAGCGCCCGCAGCCGCTCCTCGTCCTCCTCGGTGAGCGGGTCGACGGCCCGCCGGGAGCGGAAGGCGGCGAAGAGCACCGCGAAGAGCAGCAGCGTGGACAGCACGTTGATGGTGACGTCGACCCAACCGGGCGTGCTGATCCCGGTGAAGCGGGAGTCGTCGGACGCCAGCGTGACCAGCCGCATCAGGCCGTACTTCCAGCGGTCCAAGAAGGTGGAGCTGCCGGTGGATTCGTTGGTGACGGTCACCAGGACGGCGGCGAGCAGCGAGGTGACGAGCAGTCCGCCGACCGCCACGGCCCCGGCGAGCAGGGGGTTGGAGCGGTCGCCCTTCGCGTAGAACTCCCTGCGGCCGAGGAGCAGCGCGAGCACGAAGGCCGCGGTCAGGGCCAGCGAGATCCAGTTCTGGGCGTGCTGGCGGATTTCCGGGAAGAGCATCACGAGGGCGAAGAGCAACAGGAAGAGGCCGCTGAGCACCAGGTTGAGGATCCATGCGGCCCGCTTGCGCCGCCGCATGGTGATCGCGAGGAAGAGGGTGAACACCCCCGAGGCGAAGCCCGCGGTGAGCAGGTACGGGGTGAAGTAGTCGTCCTCGTTGTGGCGGCGCAGGTCCTGCCCGAGCGAGACCCAGACGGCGCTCAGGAAGTTGATGAACGTGACGACGCGCAAGTACCAGACGGCGAACGCGGCACTGCGCCGCGAACGGGTGGTGCTGTCCCGCGGGGTGCTGCTCCGGGTCACTGCTTCGGCAGGCAAACGGACTTCTCCCATGAAAAGCGATCATATGGGGCGCCACTTGCCGTGCGGAGACGCCGGAGGCGGTCATGCGCGCGTCGCGCGTGACCGCCTCCGGAGCTGACGATTCCGTCTGGGCTCAGGCCTCCCCGTCCGCAGCTTCCAAGGCGTCCGGAGTGGTCGGATCCGGGCGCTCGGGCAGCTCCGCGGCGAGTGCCGCCGCGGCCTGGACGAGGGGAAGCGCGAGCAGTGCCCCGGTTCCCTCACCCACATGGACGCCGTGGTCCAGCAGCGGGTTGAGCGCCATTCGGTCCAGTGCCTTCGTCTGCGCCGGCTCCCCGCTCACCTGACCCGCCAACCACCAGTCCGGCGCCCGGAACGCCGCCCGCTGCGCCACGAGCGCGCACGCGGCCCCCACCACGCCGTCCAGGATCACCGGCATCCGCCGCACCGAGGCCTGCAGCAGGAACCCGGTCATCGCCGCCAGGTCCGCGCCGCCGACCGCGGAGAGCAGCTCCACCTGATCGCCCAGCACCGGCCGGGCCCGCCTCAGCGCGTCCCGGATCGCCGCACACTTGCGCATCCACGCCAGGTCGTCGATCCCGGCACCGCCCCGGCCGGTCACCACCGAGGCGTCCGTGCCGCACAGCGCGGCGATCAGCGTGGACGCCGGGGTCGTCCCGCCGACGCTCAGGTCCCCGAGCACCACCAGATCGGTGCCCGAGTCGGCCTCCTCGTCGGCGATCGCGATGCCCAGCCGGACCGCGGCCTCGGTCTCCTCGACCGTCAGCGCGTCCTCGACGTCGATCCGCCCGCTGCCGCGCCGCACCCGGTGCCGCACCACCTCGGCGGGCAGCAGCTCCGGGTCACAGTCCACACCGGCGTCCACGACCCGCACCGGCACGCCCGTCGAACGGGCCAGGACGGCCACCGGGCTCGCCCCCTCCAGCACCGCGCGCACCAGCTCGTGCGTGGTGCCCGCGGCACGGCCGGACACGTCGAGCGAGGCGACCCCGTGGTCGCCCGCGAACAGCACCGCCTTCGGCTGTTCGATCGCCCGCACCTTGACCGAGCCCTGCGCGGCCGACAGCCACTCGCCCAGCTCGTCCAGCCGGCCGAGCGCCCCCGGCGGCACGGTCAGCCGTTCCCGGCGCTCCTCGGCGTCACGCCGTATCCCGCCGTCGGGGCGCTCGATCAGATCGGAGAAGTCGTCCAGGTTCACGGGTTCCGCCTTGTGACAAATCAGCGAGGGCCATCGGTGATCGCACCCTACCCGCGCAGGACGAGGGCCTGCCCCGCGGCCACGAGGAGAACCTCCTCGCACTCCTCGGCGAAGGCGGCGTTCAACCGGCCCAGCTCGTCCCGGAACCGGCGCCCCGCGGCGGTCGCCGGCACCACCCCCGAGCCGACCTCGTTCGTCACCGCCACCACCGTGCGGCGCGTCGCCCGCACCGCCGCCACCAGCGCCGCCGTCCGCTCCCGCAGTGCCGTCTGCCCGCCCGCCGCCCACGTCGCGTCGTCCCAGGCGCCCACCCGGTCCATGGCGTCCGTCAACCACAGGGACAGGCAGTCGATGAGCAGGGCCGGCCCGTCCTCCGCGAGCAGCGGGACGAGCTCGCAGGTCTCCGCGGTCCGCCACGAAGCGGGCCGTCGCTCCCGGTGCAGCCCCACCCGCTCGGACCACTCGGGATCGCCCTCCCGGGTGCCGCTCGTCGCCACGTACAGCACCTCGGGGAAGGTCTCCAGGCGCCGTTCCGCCTCCACCGACTTCCCGGACCGGGCCCCGCCGGTCACCAGCGTCCGCCGGGGCACGTCCGGCAACTCGTGGTACTCGCCGACGTACAGCGTCGTTCCGTCCGGCACCGCCCGCGCCCCCGCCGCCGCGAGCCGCCGCTCCAGCTCGGGGCCCGTCGGCACGTCGTGGTCCAGGTGCACCGCGATCACCTCGGTGGTGGGACCCACCGCACCCGTCGCCCGCAACCGGGCGAGCCCGTCCGGCCGGCCCGTGACGTCGGCGACGACCATGTCGTACGGCTGCAGGCCGTTTCCGGTCAGGCCCGCAGCGGCCCCGCCCGGCGGCAGGTAGAGCAGCCGTTCGCCGTCGGCCGAGGTCACTTCGTACCCGGTGCCGGGGGAGTCCATGGGGACGGCCCGCACCCGGTGTCCACTGATCAGGGTCAGCTCCCGACCGTCCGGTACCCGTCCCGCGGTGGGAAGCCCGGCGGGCACCTCCACGGCGGGCCCGTCGTGCGGATGGGTCAGCAGCACCTGCCGCACCCCCACCAGGGAATGCCCCGACCGGGCGGCGGCGAGCGCGGCCCCCGGGGTCAGGTCGAGCAGCAGGGCCCCGTCCACGAGCAGCGCCGTCGCGGCCCGGGCCCGGGGCCCGAGGGAACGGGCGCACACCGCGCAGGGGCAGTCGGGGCGGGGGAGTCCGGGAGGTGCGCCGGTGCCGAGCAGAGTCAGTTCCACCCTCAGATCCTCCCGCGCCGCCGCTGGGCGTGCGCGCCCGGCTACGCTGCGGGCAGGAAACCGATCATCCGGTGAGCGCCAGGAGGCGGACATGGCATGGACGTGGCGGTTCGAGAAGTCCGACGGCACGGAGGTCGAGCCGGTGGTGACTCCGGAGGAGTTCACCACCCAGGGAGACGCCGAGAGCTGGATCGGTGAGCACTGGCGCGACCTCCTGTCGGGCGGTGCGGACCAGGTGACCCTCTCGGAGGACGGAGCCAAGGTCTACGGTCCGATGCCCCTCGACGCGGAGGGGTAGCGCCGAGGGCCGGAACGGCCCACCGGCCGGTGACGACCGGCACGGCCCCCGCCGCGCCGTCGCACCGCCCGGTCGTCTTCCGGCCGCGGCACCCGGTCGCCCGGCAGGGGAGGCGCGGGGGCGCGGGCCACCGCACCGTCCGCGTCGCCCCTGCCCTTGGTGCGCTTCGGCACCACGGCACGGGCCCCGGGGCGGCCTTCCCGACGTCTGGAGGGGCGTCGGTCAGCCCCGGACCCCGCACAGGTGCAACAGCCCCGCGACCCGGCGGTACGGTTCCGTGCGTCCCGCCCGGTCCTCCGCGGCGAGCAGTCGTTCCAGCTCCTCCGCGGCCGGAAGTCCGGCGTCCGCCGGGAGGTCCTCGGTGAAGACCCTCACCCCGTACCAGGCGTGCAGCGGCGCCGCGATCCCCGCGAGGGTCATCGTGAGCACGTCCAGCCGGTCGGCCCGCACCTTCGTGCCGTTGTCATCGGTGTAGACGTCCGAGTCGAAGGCGGCGAGCGCCCCCGACCAGTCGCCGGCGAGCCCCGGCCGCATGGCCAGGGCCTCGGCGTTCCGCACCACCAGGGACAGCAGACCGCCGGGGGCCAGCATCCGGGCCAGGCCCGCGAGCAGCGCGTCCGGCTCGTCCGCGTACATGATCACGCCGTGGCAGAGGACGACGTCGAAGCTGCCGGGCAGGAAGTGCACCCCGGTCTCGCGCCCGTCGCCCTGGATCAGCCGGACCCGCTCGCGGATTCCGGCGGGCTCCGTCGCCAGCGATTCCCGCGCCGTCTGCAGCAGCTCGGGGTCGGACTCCAGACCGGTCACGGTGTGCCCGGCCCGCGCCAGGCGCAAGGCCTGGGTGCCCTGCCCCATGCCGGCGTCCAGGATGCGCAGCCGCTGTCCCACCGGGTAGCGGCCGGCTATCTGCTCGTCGAGCTGACGGGCGACGAGCTCCTGCCGGATGGTGTCACGAAGCCCGCCGGGACCGGCGGGCCAGTGCGTGACGACGGGCAGGACCGGGCCTTCCGGCTCCGACGTGGCCGTACCGAAGGCGGCCCCGTCGAACTCCGATCCTTCGGCAGTCAGGGTCGCTCTCCGCGCTTGACCTGCGGTTTCGGCAGACGCAGTCGGCGCATCTGGAGCGTGCGCATCAAACCGTAGGCGATGGCGCCCCGCTTCGGCTCGTTCGGGAAGCGCTCCTTCAGCTGCTTCCGGAGACGGACCCAGATGCCGATCGAGTCGAGCACGATCAGGATGATCACGCCGAGCCAGAGCAGGAGGGAGATGTTCTGCAGGCCCGGGTTCTTGTTGCCGAAGAGCGACAGCACGAGGATCACCACGGCCATCGGCAGGAAGAACTCGGCGATGGCGAACCGCGAGTCGACGAAGTCGCGCACGAAGCGGCGCACCGGACCCTTGTCGCGGGCCGGCAGGTAGCGCTCGTCGCCGCTGGCCAGCGCCTCGCGCTGCCGGGCCAGGTCGGCGCGGCGCGCCTCGCGCTGCCGCTTGGCGGCCTCCTTGCGGTCGGTCGGCACCGTCGCGGCGCGACGGCGCTGCGATTGCGCCTCGCTCCGCTTCGGGGTCGGGCGGCCCTTGGGGGCCTCGGGGTCGCGGGGCTGCTTGGTGGAGAGGTCCGCCGTCACCTTGTCGGTGGGGGCCTTCTCGTCCTTCGAACGGCTACGGAACACAAAGCCCAAGGGTACGGGGTGGTGGGCATGAACCCCATGCGGGGCGGGAACGATCTGCTAACGGACTGCGTCTTGGGCGGTGTGCGCGCGGGACGGACGTGGTCTCCCCGAGGTCCGTCTACTCCCTGCGCGGGAGGGAACACCGCACGCATTCGTCCTTGGGGAGGAGCGCATCCCGCTCCGAACAGTGCGGTAATGGAGTCAGGGCCCGTACTGTGGATCCTGTTGAAGAGCTGGAGCCGAGTCCGTCAGAAGGGGGCGCGCGAAGCCCATGAGCGGTGTCATGAAGCGTATGGGGATGATCTTCCGCGCGAAGGCGAACAAGGCCCTTGACAGGGCCGAGGATCCGCGGGAGACGCTCGATTACTCCTACCAGAAGCAGCTGGAGCTGCTGCAGAAGGTGCGACGGGGCGTCGCCGACGTCGCCACCTCCCGCAAGCGGCTCGAACTCCAGCTGAACCAGTTGCAGGGCCAGTCCGCCAAGCTGGAGGACCAGGGCCGCAAGGCGCTGGCACTCGGCCGTGAGGACCTGGCGCGCGAAGCGCTGTCCCGTCGGGCCGCGCTCCAGCAGCAGGTCAGCGACCTGGAGGTGCAGCACCAGACGCTGCAGGGCGAAGAGGAGAAGCTGACCCTCGCCGCCCAGCGCCTCCAGGCCAAGGTGGACGCCTTCCGCACCAAGAAGGAGACCATCAAGGCGACCTACACGGCGGCCCAGGCACAGACCCGGATCGCCGAGTCCTTCTCCGGGATCTCCGAGGAGATGAGCGACGTCGGCCTCGCGATCCAGCGGGCCGAGGACAAGACCGCCCAGCTCCAGGCGCGCGCCGGCGCGATCGACGAGCTGCTCGCCTCGGGCGCTTTGGACGACCAGTCCGGCCTCGGCAAGGACGACATCCAGGCGGAGCTGGACCGCCTCTCCGGCGGCACGGACGTCGAGCTGGAGCTCCAGCGGATGAAGGCCGAACTGGCCGGAGGCCCCTCGGCGCAGCAGCAGGCCATCGAGGGCGGTGGCGCGTCCGCGCCGCAGGACCGCGCTCAGCAGTCCCACCCTCGCTTCGAGAAGTAGGCGACAGACAGGACGCGTCATGATCGTGCGGATCATGGGGGAGGGCCAGTGGAAGCTGGCCGACACCCACGTCGCCGAGCTGAACAAGCTCGACGACGAGCTGCTCGTGGAGATGGAGTCGGGCGACGCGGAGGGGTTCCGGCGCACGCTCGGCGCCCTCCTCGACGCCGTCCGGCGGCTCGGCGCGCCCCTCCCGGACGCCGCCCTCGAACCCTCGGAGCTGATCCTTCCGGCCCCGGAAGCGAGCCTGGAAGAAGTCCGGGCGCTGCTCTCGGACGACGGCCTCATCCCGGGCTGACCCCTGGCGCAGCAGGATCCCGCCGCCCCCCAGGGGCAGCGGGATCCGCCGGGCGCTGCTCTCCGGTGCCGGACCCCGGGCCGCCGGCGCCCCGTACCGTTGTCTCCCGTGACGCCCACCGGCCCCGCCCCCGGCACCCCCTCCAGCCAGTTCCCCCTCCGCGACTGGTTCCGCGCGCATCCACTCGCCTTCGACGCGGTGATCGCCGCCGGTGCGCTCGTCTGCATGGTCGCCGCGTCCCTCACCGACCCGCACGGCAGTCCTGACGGCCCCACCTTCGGGGACCACCGGCCCGACGCCTGGAGCGTCTTGATCATGATCGCGGGGGCCGCCGCGCTGGTGCTGCGCCGCCGCGGCCCCTTCGCCGTGCTGTTCTTCACCGTGACGATCAGCCTCTGCGAACTGGTCACCGACACCAAGCCCGCCCCGATCGCGATGAGCGCCGTCGTCGCGCTCTATACCGTGGCCTCCCGCACCGACCGGCCCACCACCTGGCGGGTCGGCCTGGTCACCATGACGGTGCTCACCGCCGCGGCCATGGTCGCCGGGCCCACCCACTGGTACGCGCAGGAGAACCTCGGCGTCTTCGCCTGGACCGGCATGGCGGCGGCGGCCGGGGACGCCGTCCGCAGCCGCCGGGCGTTCGTGGACGCGATGAGGGAACGGGCCGAGCGGGCCGAACGGACCCGGGAGGAAGAGGCCGGGCGCCGGGTCGCCGAGGAGCGGCTGCGCATCGCCCGTGATCTCCACGACGTCGTCGCCCACCACATCGCGCTGGTGAACGTACAGGCCGGGGTCGCCGCCCACGTCATGGACAAGCGCCCCGACCAGGCCAAGGAGGCCCTCGCCCACGTCCGCGAGGCCAGCCGCTCCGCCCTCGACGAACTGCGCGCCACCGTCGGCCTGCTGCGCCAGTCCGGCGACCCGGAGGCGCCCACCGAACCGGCCCCGGGCCTCGCCGTCCTCGACGGGCTGCTCGACAGCTTCCGCAAGGCCGGCCTTCCCGTCGCCCTGGCCCGCACCGACGAGGGCCTGGTGCTTCCGGCCGCCGTCGACCTGGCCGCGTACCGGATCGTGCAAGAAGCCCTGACCAACGTGCGCAAGCACGCCGGACCGGAGGCGGCGGCGGAGGTGAGCGTCGTCCGGGTGGGGCGCACGGTCGAGATCACCGTCCTCGACGACGGCACGCCCCCGACCGTTCCGCCCCGGGCCCGGGAGTTGCCGCCGGTCGGCGGCCACGGGCTGCTCGGGATGCGCGAACGGGTCGGCGCCCTCGGCGGCACCCTCACCGCAGCCCCCCGTTACGGCGGGGGCTTCCGCGTCCAGGCGATACTGCCGGTGACCTCCCGCACCGAGGAGGAGGGAAGGGGCCCCGCATGACGATCCGGGTACTGCTCGCCGACGACCAGGCCCTGCTCCGCAGTGCCTTCAAGGTCCTGGTGAACTCCGAGCCCGACATGGAGGTCGTGGGGGAGGCGCCCGACGGCGCCTGGGCGGTCGAGCTCGCCCGCTCCGCCAGGCCCGACGTGGTCCTGATGGACATCCGCATGCCGGGCACCGACGGCCTCGCCGCGACCCGGATGATCACCGCCGACCCCGAGCTCGCCGACGTGCGGATCGTCATACTGACCACGTTCGAGGTCGACGAGTACGTCGTGCAGTCGCTGCGCGCCGGTGCTTCCGGCTTCCTCGGCAAGGGGGCGGAGCCGGAGGAGCTGCTCGGCGCCATCCGGATCGCCCACGCCGGCGAGGCCTTGCTCTCCCCGGCCGCCACCAAGGGCCTGATCACGACCTTCCTCGCCCAGGGCGCGGGGGCGGACGCCTCGGGGGCGGGCGCCGGAGCCCGTGCCGAGCGGCTCGCCGCGCTCACCGCCCGGGAGCGCGAGGTCCTCGTCCTCGTCGCCGGTGGGCTGTCCAACGACGAGATCGCCGAGCGGCTCGACGTCAGCCCGCTCACCGTGAAGACACACGTCAACCGGACCATGTCCAAGCTCGGCGCCCGTGACCGGGCCCAGTTGGTGGTGACGGCCTACGAGTCGGGACTGGTACGTCCGAAGACGGACTGACCGGAGGCCCCGGCGTACTCCAGACGCGGTATGCGCGGCGCGAGGAAGTGGGCCCGGGGGCCGAAGACTTCCGGCTGTCGATGACGGATCGTGGGGGCGGGGGCGCGCCCGGCCGACCCGGCCGGGGTCCTGGCCTGCTCCCGCCCGTCGACGAGTACGCCACAGAAGAGAGACCCCATGTCCTGGCTGTCCAGATTCAGCCTCGCGCAACGGGCCCTGATCGGGCTGATGTCCATCGTCGCGATCGTGTTCGGTGCGATCGCGATCCCGCAGCTGAAGCAGCAGTTGTTCCCCTCGATCGAGCTGCCCATGGTCTCGATCCTCGCCCCGTACCAGGGGGCCTCTCCCGATGTGGTCGAGAAGCAGGTCGTCGAGCCGCTGGAGAACAACCTGAAGGCCGTCGACGGCCTCAAGTCGGTCACCTCCACCGCTTCCGAGGGCATGGCCCTCGTGATGGCCTCCTTCGACTACGGCGACGAGTCGACGAAGCAGCTCGTCGCCGACGTCCAGCAGGCGGTCAACCGCGCCCGTGCCCAGCTGCCCGGCACCGTTGACCCCCAGGTGATCGCCGGCTCGACCGACGACATGCCGACCGTCGTCCTCGCCGCCTCCTCGGACAAGGACCAGCAGGCGCTCGCCGACCAGCTGGAGCGGACCGTCGTGCCCGCCCTCCAGGACGTCGAGGGCGTCGGCCGGGTCGCCATCAGCGGTGTCCAGGACCTCCAGGTCTCCGTCACCCCGGACGAGCGGAAGCTCGCCGCGGCCGGACTGAACACCATGAAGCTCGCCGAGGCCCTCCGCTCCGGCGGCGCGACGATGCCCGCCGGTGCCTTCTCGGAGGCCGGGAAGTCCCGCACGATCCAGGTCGGCGGCGGCTACACCTCCTTGCAGCAGATCGAGGACCTCCGCATCCCGGCGGCCGTCCCCGGACGCGGCAAGGCGGTCCGCCTCGGCGACGTCGCCACCGTGCGGCAGGAGGAGGCGCCGCGCACCTCCATCACCCGCACCAACGGCAAGCCCAGCCTCGCCGTCATGGCCACCATGGACAAGGACGGCAGCGCCGTCGCCATCTCCGACGCCGTCGAGGAGAAGCTGCCCGAGCTGCGCCGCGACCTCGGCGCCGGTGCCCGTCTGACGGTCGTGTCGGACCAGGGACCGGCCGTCGCGAAGGCCGTCTCCGGCCTGACCACGGAGGGCGCGCTCGGCCTCGTCATGGCCGTCCTGGTGATCCTGGTCTTCCTCACGTCGATCCGCTCGACCCTGGTGACCGCGGTCTCCATCCCGCTCTCGGTCGTCCTCGCCCTCATCGTGCTGTGGACCCGTGACCTCTCGCTCAACATGCTGACGCTCGGCGCCCTCACCATCGCCGTCGGCCGGGTCGTGGACGACTCGATCGTGGTCCTGGAGAACATCAAGCGCCACCTGGGCTACGGCGAGGAGCGCCAGGCCGCCATCCTCACCGCGGTCCGCGAGGTGGCCGGGGCCGTCACCTCCTCGACCCTCACGACCGTCGCCGTCTTCCTGCCGATCGGTCTGACCGGCGGCATGATCGGCGAGCTGTTCGGTTCGTTCTCGTTGACGGTCACGGCGGCCCTGCTGGCCTCGCTGCTCGTGTCCCTGACGGTGGTTCCGGTGCTTTCGTACTGGTTCCTGCGCGCCCCCAAGGGCACTCCGGAGGACCTCGCGGAGGCCCGCAGGCTCGCCGAGGAGAAGGAGGAGAAGAGCCGTCTCCAGCGCCTGTACGTACCGGTGCTGCGGTTCGCGACCGGGCGCCGGGGGACGAGCCTGCTCGTCGCCCTCGTCGTCCTGGTCGGCACCTTCGCCATGACTCCGCTGCTCAAGACGAACTTCTTCGACCAGGGCGAGCAGGAGGTCTTCACCATCCGGCAGGAGCTGCCGCCCGGCACCGGCCTGGGGGCCTCCGACGAAGCCGCGAAGAAGGTCGAGGGCGTCCTGGCGAAGGCCGAGGGCGTGAAGGACTACCAGGTCACCGTCGGTTCCTCGGGCTTCATGGCGGCCTTCGGCGGGGCCACCGGATCGAACCAGGCCTCCTACAAGGTCAGCCTGCACGACTCCGCTTCGTACGAGGAGACCCGCGAGGAGATCGAGAAGGGGATCGGTGCCCTCGACGGGGTCGGGGACACCACCGTCTCGGCGGGCGAGGCCTTCGGCTCCCAGGACCTCAAGGTGGTCGTCAAGGCCTCCGACCCGGAGGTGCTCACGAAGGCGTCGGAGCAGGTCCGGGCCGCGATCGCCGGGCTCGACGACGTCACCGACGTCCAGAGCGACCTGGCGCAGTCCGTCCCGCGGATCTCGGTGAAGGCGAAGGCCGGGGCGGCCGACGCCGGCTTCGACACCGCCTCGCTCGGCGCGATCGTCGCCCAGGCCGTCCGGGGCGCTCCGGCCGCCAAGGCGACCCTCGACGACGCCGAGCGGGACGTCCTCGTCACCTCGGCCCGCCCGGTCGGCACGCTGGCCGAGCTCAGGGCCCTGCCGCTCGGCCCGGTGAGGCTGGGCGACGTCGCCACCGTCGAACTCGTTCCCGGTCCGGTCTCGATGACGCGGATCGACGGTGCCCGCGCCGCGACGATCACGGCCAAGCCGGTCGGCGACAACACCGGTGCGGTGAGCGCCTCGCTGCAGCGCGAGCTCAAGGGGCTCGACCTGCCGGCGGGCGCCACCGCCACCATCGGCGGGGTCACGGAGGACCAGAGCGAGGCCTTCCTCAATCTGTTCCTGGCGATGCTCGCGGCCATCGCGATCGTCTTCATGCTCCTGGTGGCGACCTTCAGGTCACTGGTCCAGCCGCTGATCCTGCTGGTTTCGATTCCGTTCGCGGCCACCGGCGCGATCGGTCTGCTCGTGGCCACCGGCACGGCGATGGGCGTCCCGGCGATGATCGGCATGCTGATGCTCATCGGCATCGTCGTCACCAATGCGATCGTCCTGATCGACCTGATCAACCAGTACCGGGCGCAGGGCCTGGGAGTCGTCGAAGCGGTGATCGAGGGCGGCCGGCACCGGCTCCGTCCGATCCTGATGACCGCCCTGGCGACGATCTTCGCCCTGCTGCCGATGGCCCTCGGCATCACCGGCGAGGGCGGTTTCATCGCCCAGCCGCTGGCGGTGGTGGTGATCGGGGGTCTGATCACCTCGACGTTGCTGACGCTGCTCCTGGTGCCGACGCTCTACGCGATGGTGGAGCTGCCCAAGCAGCGCCGTGCGGAGCGGAGGGCGGCGGAGCGGGCGGCCCGGGACGAGGGGGAGGGCGCCGAGCCCGCGCTCCCGCAGCAGTCGGACGCGGCCCCGCGGGACGCACGGCTGCAGGACGCCCTGGACTGAGGTCCTGGGCGACGGCCGGAAGGGGCGGCCCC
>NZ_JBHYMF010000107.1:0-23303 GCF_042742855.1 Streptomyces sp. NPDC058877
GGGTCCCCTCACATGTGGACGGGCGGCGGGTGTCAGACGGACACCTTGCCCGCGGCGAAGGTGCGGGCCGTGTCGGCGACCCGCCGGCCGAGGTGCTCGGCAGTGGCGATGTCGGCCTTGTGGACGGCGTCCGGGCCGAGGTCGGTCGGGGTCTGGGCGCCGGCGCCGGCGGAGAAGCCCAGGCGGTTGAGGTCGTTCTCGGAGGACTCGCTGCTGTTCCAGCCGGGCTTCAGGCCGAGGTTGACCCAGGTCATGCCGTGCTGGCCGGCGAGGGTCTGGAAGAACTGCAGGGTCTGCTGCTTGTCGCCGCTCTTGGAGCCGGAGTTGGTGAAGCCGGCGGCGATCTTGTCCAGCCAGGCGTTGGTGAACCAGCGCTTCGAGGTGGCCTCGGCGAACTGGTGGAAGGCGCCGGAGGCGGTGCCCATGTAGGTCGGGGACCCGAAGACGATCGCGTCGGAGGCGTCCAGCAGCTCCCACTCGGCTTCGGTGATCTCGTCGACCTTGATCAAGTGGGTGACGGCACCCGCGTCGGCGGCGCCGGCACGAACGGCCTCGGCGAGGACGGTCGTGTGTCCGTAACCGGAGTGGTAGGCGATGGAGACGACGGGGCTGGTCACAAGGGACTCCTCGAAGGACTGTGCAGGGGGACGACCAGAAGTAGAGCACTAACTTATAGATAGCGCAAGATTTTGGTTAGCGCCCTTCCCCTGGTAAGCGCTGTGCGGGAGTACGGTGGTGTCATGACCGACGACCTCCCCTACGACGTTTTCGCGCGCACCTGCCCCTCGCGCTGCACGCTGGAGCACGTGACGGGCCGCTGGGGCAGCCTGACCCTGGGTGCCCTGCACGCGGGGACGTTCCGCTTCAACGAGCTGCGGCGACGGGTCGACGGCGTCAGCGAGAAGATGCTGTCGCAGACGCTGCACGCCCTGGAGCGGGACGGTCTCGTCCACCGGGAGGCCCAGCCGACGAACCCCCCGCGGGTCGACTACCGGCTCACCCCGCTCGGCCGGGAGATCGCGGAGCAGCTGATCGGGCTGATCGAACTGCTGGAAGGGCGGATGGACCAGGTGGAGGCGGCGCGCACGAGCTACGACGCGGAACGTGCGACGGCCGACGGCGCCTGACCGCAGGACGGCACCCGGAACTCGGGCGGGCCACGGTGCGCACCGGGCAGGCAGTCCCCGGAGCGCGGACCGTGGTCCGTGGCGTGTGGTGCCCGGAACTCAGACCGCGGTGCGCGGCGGGCGCTGGCAGCGCGGGCAGAAGTAGCTGGACCGGTTCATCCAGGCCCGCCGCCGCATCGGGGTGCCGCAACGGCGGCAGGGCTCGTCCTCCCGCCCGTAGGCATCGAGCGAGCGGTCGAAGTAGCCGGACTCGCCGTTGACGTTCACGTACAGGCTGTCGAAGCTGGTGCCGCCGGCGTCGAGTGCGGCGTTCATCACGTCCCGGACGTGACCGAGCAGCTCGGCCGAACGCGGACGGTTCAGGGTGGCCGTGGGGCGGTCGTAGTGGAGCTTCGACCGCCAGAGCGCCTCGTCCGCGTAGATGTTGCCGACGCCGCTGATCAAGGACTGGTCGAGCAGCGCCCGCTTGATGGTGGTGCGGCGCAGTCGGAGGGCGCTCTGGAAGGCGGAGTCGTCGAACGCCGGGTCCAGCGGGTCGCGGGCGATGTGCCCGATGACGTCCGGCAGTCCGTCGGGAGTCTGGTCGTGGAGCGAGAGCCCGCCGAAGGTGCGCTGGTCGACGAAGCGGAGTTCGGTGCCGGCGGCGTCGTCGAAGCGGACCCTGATGCGCAGGTGCTTCTCGTCCTCGGCGCCCTCCGGCTGGACGAGCAGCTGGCCGCTCATGCCGAGGTGTCCGAGCACGGCCGTACCGGTGTCGGCGAGCGGCAGCCAGAGGTACTTGCCACGACGGCGCGCCCCCTCGAAGCGCTGTCCCTCCAGCCGTGCCGCGAAGTCCTCGCCCCCCGCCGGATGGCGCCGCACGGCCCTCGGGTGCAGGACCTCGACCTCGGCCACGGTCCGTCCGGCGACCCAGCGCTCCAGACCGCGCCGTACGACCTCGACCTCGGGCAGCTCGGGCACGGCGACTCCTCCGGACGTCTTCGACAGCGGCTCAACCCTACCGCCGCAGAACATCCGGAAAGGACGAGAACCCCGTCTCCGGACGGGTCCGGGGACGGGGTTCTCAGGAAGCGGGGGCAGCCGTCAGGCCGACGTCCGGTTCGCGGTCGGAGAGGGGTCGGCGACCTCTCCCGTGCCCGCTTCGGCTGCGGCCTTGGCCGCGGCCTCGCGCTCGTCCGCTGCCGCGCGGATGGCGCGCCAAGCGGATTCCGCCGCCTGCTGTTCCGCTTCCTTCTTGCTGCGGCCAGTGCCGGTGCCGTACGAGACACCACCGACGCGGGCGGCAGCGGTGAAGGTCTTCTCGTGGTCCGGGCCCTCTTCGGAGACGAGGTACTCGGGAACACCGAGTCCCTCGGCCGCGGTGAGTTCCTGGAGACTGGTCTTCCAGTCCAGCCCCGCACCGAGGTTCGAGGACTTCTCGATCAGCGGGTCGAAGAGCCGGTGCACCAGCTCGGCCGCCGCTTCGAGGCCCTGGTCGAGATAGACCGCACCGATCACCGCTTCGAGGGTGTCGGCGAGGATGGACGCCTTGTCCCGGCCGCCCGTGCCCTCTTCGCCCCGGCCGAGCCGGATGAAGGAGCCGAGTTCGAGGCCGCGACCGACCTCCGCCAGTGCACGCGAGTTGACCACCGCGGCCCGCAGTTTGGCCAGCTGGCCTTCCGGCAGGTCGGGGTGGGTGCGGTACAGCGTGTCCGTGACCACCAGACCGAGCACGGAGTCCCCGAGGAACTCCAGTCGCTCATTGGTGGGCAGACCGCCGTTCTCGTACGCGTACGAGCGGTGGGTCAGCGCACGCACCAGAAGGGCGGACTCGAGCTGATACCCGAGCCGCCCTTCCAGAAGCGTGTGGGACGAGGCTGCGCTGATGTTCTCAGACATCGTGCCTCTCACCAGCCACTCAGACCGAGAGGACCTGGCGCTTGTTGTAGGTGCCGCAGCTCGGGCACGCGATGTGCTGCTGCTTCGGCTCCTGGCAACGCTCACACGAAACCAGGGTGGGGACCGCAGCCTTCCACTGCGACCGGCGGTGGCGCGTGTTGCTGCGCGACATCTTCCGCTTCGGAACAGCCACGGCTACTTCTCCTGCTTCTCGGCGGCGCTTCGGACGTCCCCGTCAGAGGCTTTGCCGCTCATGTTGTCCTTCTCATCGGTTCCCAGCGAACCGGCGAGTCCCTGCAGTGCCGCCCAACGGATGTCGACGGCTTCATGGTGGTGGTCCGGGTTCTCGTTCAGGTTGGTTCCGCATTCGGAACACAGCCCCGCACAGTCCTCCCGGCACACCGGCTGCATCGGCAGTGCGAGCACCACCGCATCACGCAGCACGGGTTCGAGGTCGAACATGCCGTCCTCGAGGGGGATCATGTCCTCGTCGTCCTCGGCTTCGTCGTCCGCGACCGCCTTGGAGCGGCCCCGGTCGTCGGAGTCGGGGTACGAGAACATCTCCTGGAAGTCCACGTCGAGGTCGATCTCGACGGGCTCCAGACACCTTACGCACTCCCCCTCGGCCGATGCACGGGCGGTGCCTGTGACGAGCACCCCTTCCATGACCGACTCGAGGCGGAGGTCGATCTCCACCGGAGAGCCCTCGGGCACTCCGATGACTCCTTCGACGCCGAACTCCCCGGGGGCCTCGGCCGAGCGGGAGAGCCGCTGGAGCGCACCGGGACGCCGCCCCAGCTCGTGCGTGTCGAACACGAGGGGGTTGCGGTGGTCGAGGCGCGTACTCAGGGCTCTTCCTGCTTTCGGATCGTTCTGCTTCGTGGAGGAGGCTGCCGGACGTGGGCAGCAAGGATCGCGGACATAGCGCGACCGAAGGGCCAGGATACTGGACGCTTCGCCCAGCGCCCAATCCGGCCCCCGCCCGCTACTGGCCCTGTTCGTAGCGGCGCAGTTGCTCCAGGTCGATCATGCCGGTGTCGAAGAAGCTGGTCTCGTCGAGCGCGGCGACCTGCTGCGGCTGGTGGGGCTGGCCCTGGCCCTGGGGGTCGTACTGCTGCTGCTCGTAGCCGTACTGCCCCTGGTACGCGTAGGGATCGGGCTGCTGGTAGCCGTAGGCGTCCTGCGCCTCGTAGGGCGCGGCGTAGGTCGCTCCGGCGGGGGCGGCACCCGTGCCGGAGTAGGCCGGATCCTGCTGCGGGTAGCCGTACGGGTCGGGCTGCTGGGCGGGGATCTGCGGCTGCGCCGGCTCCGGGTCGGAGAGCCCTTCGAGCCCGGCCAGGTAGTCGGCACCGCTGGTGTGCGCCGCGGGGCCGAGGCTGTCCTGGGCGGCCATGTGCTCGCCGAGGGCATCGGTGGCGATCCGGCCGTGCAGCTTCTGCCGACCCCGCCCGACGGCCTCCAGGGTCTTGCTGAGGACGGCTTCGAAGGCGCCGAGCTTGGCGTCCACGTAGTCGTCGGCCCGCTGGATCAGCGTCTGCGGGTCGGCGCTGTACTCGGGGGCGTCCGCGTCGGCATAGCCGTCCTGGTCGAGCCCCGGGCCGCGGCCGAGGAGCTTCTCGCGCCCGCGGTCGACGGAGCCGATGGTCTTGTTGAGCACGACCTCGAAGTTGGCGAGCTTGGAGTCGACGTAGTCGTCGGCCTCGGCCCGCACCTCTTCGGCCTCGCGGCGGGCCTCGGCGAGGATCCGGTCGGCCTCCTCCTGCGACTCCCGGGCGACCTGGGTGTCGGAGACGATCGACCCCCGCTCGGCGTGCGCGGCTTCGATGATCCGCTCGGCCTCCTGGCGGGCCTGCTGGACCATCTGCTCACGGTCGCCGATCAGCTCCTGGGCCTGGGCGAGCGAACCGGGCAGGGCCTCGCGCACCTCGTCGAGCATGGCGAGCAGTTCGGCGCGGTTGACCACGCAGGATGCCGACATCGGCATGGAGCGGGCGCCCTGCACGGTCGCGACGATCTCGTCGAGCTTCTTCTGGACGTCCACCTGGTGCTCGCCACTCTCTACAGCTGGATGGAGACGGACGGGACGACTGTAAGGGCAGTCGGCGCCCGTCCGACACCAAGTGACGGAGCGTCAGTGGCGGTGGCCGCGCGTCATCCCTGTGCGAGCCGCTCGGTCAGCCGGGGAAGCACCGTCGGCGGCACGAGGTGGGACACGTCCCCGCCCCAGGCCGCGACCTCCTTGACCAGGGAGGAAGAGAGGAAGCTGTACGTCGGATTGGTGGGGACGAACAGGGTCTCCACGCCCGAGAGGCCGTTGTTCATCTGGGCCATCTGCAGTTCGTAGTCGAAGTCGCTGACCGCGCGCAGGCCCTTGACGATCGCGGGGATGTCGCGCTGCTTGCAGAAGTCGACGAGCAGGCCGTGGAAGGACTCGACCTCGACGTTGCCGAAGTCCGCGGTGACCTCGCGGATCAGCTCCATCCGCTCTTCGACCGTGAAGAGGCCCTTCTTCGACTGGTTGATCATCACTGCGACGTGCACGACGTCGTACAGCTTGGAGGCACGGGCGATGATGTCGAGGTGTCCGTTGGTGATGGGGTCGAATGACCCCGGACAGACGGCGCGGCGCAACTTGGGTCCCTCGCTCTCCGGTCCGGTCATCGTGCGTCTTCGCACGTAGAGGCGGCGCGACCGTACCAAAACGTTCCCTCGCCGTAGCGACGGGACCGCAGGGCCTCGAATCCGGCCGGCCAGCCGAACTCTCCGCCTCGGGTGCTGCGCTCCACCGTGACGAGGGCATCCTCGCTCAACCAGCCCTCCGAGCGCAGTGTGAGGAGAATCTCGCGGAGATCGGCGTCCGTGACGGCGTACGGCGGGTCGAGGAAGACCACGTCGTACGGTTCTGCCGGGGCCGCGCCCGCCACGACCTGCTCGGCCCTCCCGGTGCGGAGTTCGGCTCCGGGAAGCCCGATCGAGCGGACGTTCTCCCGGATCGTCTTCGCCGCACGGGGGTCGGCCTCGACGAGGAGGGCGTGGACCGCGCCCCGGGAGAGCGCCTCCAGGGCGACGGCTCCGGAACCCGCGTACAGATCGGCCACCCTGGTCCCGTCGAGGGTGCCGAGCAACGCCTCCCACGTGGAGAAGAGGCCCTCGCGCGCCCGGTCGGAGGTGGGGCGGGTGCCGTTGCCAGGCGGCACGGCCAGGCGGCGCCCACCGGCGGTGCCGGCGATCACGCGGGTCATCGGTGTCCTCGTTCTCCCTGAGCCGTTGCGTCAAGCCCCAGCTTATGGCGGTTGCCGGGGCCCCGTGGTCAGCCCTTCTCCAGGTACTCCTCCCGCTCCTCGCTGAGCAGGGCGTCGAGCGCGGTGCGCAGGCCCGGGTGGGCGGTGAGGTCGGGGTCGTCGAGGACCAGTGCGGTGGCCTCCTCCCGGGCGGCGGCGATGACCTCCTCGTCGTCGATGACGGTGAGGACCCGCAGGGAGGACCGGACGCCCGACTGGGCCTGTCCGAGGACGTCGCCCTCGCGCCGCTGTTCGAGGTCGATGCGGGAGAGCTCGAAGCCGTCGAGGGTGGTGGCGACGGCGTTCAGCCGCTGCCGGGCGGGGCTGGCCTCGGGCATCTCGCTGACGAGGAGGCAGAGCCCGGGAGCCGAACCGCGACCGACCCGGCCGCGCAGCTGGTGGAGCTGGGAGACGCCGAAGCGGTCGGCGTCCATGATGACCATGACGGTGGCGTTGGGCACGTTGACGCCGACCTCGATGACGGTGGTGGCGACGAGGACGTCGACCTCGCCGGCGGCGAAGCGGCGCATGACCCCGTCCTTGTCGTCCGGATGCATGCGACCGTGCAGCACGGCGATCCTCAACCCGGCGAGGGGGCCGGTGCCGAGCCCCTCGGCGACGTCGAGGACGGCGAGCGGCGGGCGCTTCTCCGCCGCGTCCTCCGGGGACGCCTTGGCCTTCTTCTGGTCCTCCTCGTCACCGATGCGGGGACAGACGACGTACGCCTGGTGCCCGTTCCCGACCTCCTCGCGGACCCGCTCCCAGGCACGGGCCAGGAAGTGCGGCTTGTCGGCGGCGGGCACGACGTGGCTGGCGATCGGGGAGCGGCCGGCCGGCAGCTGGTCGAGGACGGAGGTCTCCAGGTCCCCGAAGACCGTCATGGCCACCGTGCGCGGGATCGGGGTGGCGGTCATCACCAGGAGGTGCGGCGGCTGCTTCCCCTTGCCCCGGAGCGCGTCCCGCTGTTCGACGCCGAAGCGGTGCTGTTCGTCGACGACGACCAGGCCCAGGTCGTGGAACTTGACCTTGTCCTCGATCAGCGCGTGGGTGCCGATGACGATGCCCGCCTCGCCGGTGACCAGGTCGAGCAGGGCCTGGCGGCGTGCGGCGGCGCCCATGGAGCCGGTGAGCAGGACGACCTTGGTGGCGCGCTCGGCGCCGCCGAGCATTCCGCCCTCGGCGAGCTCACCCATCATCTCGGTGACCGAGCGGTGGTGCTGCTGGGCGAGGACCTCGGTGGGGGCGAGCATCGCGGCCTGCCCACCGGAGTCGACGACGGCGAGCATCGCGCGCAGCGCCACCATCGTCTTGCCGCTGCCGACCTCTCCCTGGAGGAGGCGGTGCATGGGGTGCTCGGTGGCAAGGTCGTCGAAGATCTCCGCGGACACCTTCCGCTGGCCCTCGGTGAGGGTGAAGGGCAGGGTGGCGTCGAAGGCGTCGAGGATGCCGTCGGGGACGGGTCTGCGGGGGACGGCGGGCAGCTGGGTGTCGGCGTGCCGGCGGCGGGCGAGGGCGACCTGCAGGACGAACGCCTCGTCCCACTTGAGTCGCTCGCGGGCTTCGGCGACGTCGGCCTTGGTGCGCGGTCGGTGGATCTTCCGCAGGGCCTCGGGCAGCTCGGCGAGGCCGCGACCGCGGCGCAGGGCGGGCGGCAACGGGTCGGCGGCATCGGCGGCGCTCGGCAGGACGGCGTCGACCGCCTTGGCGATCTTCCAGGACTCCAGCTTGGTGGTGGCGGGGTAGATCGGGATGAGGGCGGCGGCCCAGGCGTCGACGGCCTCCCCGCCGTCGCCGCGGAGCAGTTCGTAGGCGGGGTGGGCGAGCTGGAGGCGCCGGTTGAAGAGCGAGACCTTGCCGGCGAACATCGCACGGGTGCCGGGCAGCAGGTCCTTGTGCGGCTTGTGCACTCCCTTGCCGAAGAAGACCAGCTGGAGACGGCCGCTGCCGTCGGTGATGGTCACTTCGAGGCGCTGGCCCCGCCCCTTGGAGCCGTTGAAGGTGAGCACCCGGGCGTCGGCGACCTGGGCGACCACCGTGACGTGCTCGTCGAGCGGGAGGTCGGCGAGCGTGGTCAACTCCCCGCGCTCGGCGTACCGGCGGGGGTAGTGGTGGAGCAGGTCCCCGACCGTGTGCAGGTCGAGCGCCTCGGCCATGACCTTGGCGGTGGCGGGGCCGAGGGACTTCTTGAGCGGTTCGTCGAGCGCGGGCACGTGCTCCATTGCACACCACGGGACCGACAGTCGTACCGAAGGCCGTGGACGACCCCCGGGAACGCCGCCTATTCCACCCCGATGAGCAGCGGCGGAGCTCCCGCGCCCGCGTGGTACGTGGTGGTGTCCACGGCGAGGTAACCGCGGCGGACGTGGCGCTCCAGGTCGGGAGCGAGCTCGGGCGGGGTGTCGTCGGCGACGACGAGGGTGACGAGTTCGCCGCCCGCCGAGAGCATGCGGTCCAGGACGGTGCGGGCCGTCTCGGTCAGGTCCTTGCCGATGACGGCGACGTCGCCCTCGATGAGGCCGAGGACGTCGCCTGCCTGGCACACGCCGGCCGAGGTGAAGGACTGGCGTTCGGCGACGGCGAGTTCGGCGTAGCGGGTGGCTCCGGCGGCGGCCGTCATGGCGACGACGTCCTCGTCGAAGCGCCGGTCGGGTTCGTGGACGGCGAGGGCCGCGATGCCCTGGACTGCGGCCCTGGTCGGGATGAGCGCGACGCGGATGCCTTCGGCCCTGGCGCGTTCGGCGGCGGCGGCAGCGGTCTGGCGGAGGTCGGTGTCGTTGGGCAGCAGGACGACCTCGCGTGCGTGCGCCCGTCGGATCGCCTCGACCAGTTCGTCGCCGGCGGGCGGCTCGCCGGGCCTGGCGCGGACCGTGGTGGCACCGGCCTCTGCGCAGAGGCCGGCGAGGCCCTCGCCGGGGACGACGGCGACGACCGCGCGGGGGGCGCGTTCCCCCCGGCCGTGAGCCGTCGCCTCCGCGGCCCCCGCGGCCACGAAGTGGGTGACGCGGATGCGGTGGGGCCGGCCGGCCTCGACACCGGCCTCGACGGCGGCGCCCGCGTCATCGACGTGGACGTGGACGTTCCAGAGCCCGTCGCCGCCCACGACGACCAGGGACTCCCCCAGTGCGTCGAGCCGGGCCCGCAACAGCTCCACGGCTTCGTCCGTCGCCTCCAGGAGGTAGATCACCTCGTAGGCGGGTCCGGTCTCCCCGTCACAGGGCCCGACGGCCCGCACGACCCCGGGCGCCCGGGCGCCGCCGGGTGCGGGATCCGTGCGGTCCGGGGCCTGACCGCAGACGGTCTCCACCAGTGCCCCGAGGACCGCGACCAGGCCGCGTCCACCGGCGTCGACGACTCCGGCCCGACCGAGCACGTCGAGCTGCCCGGGGGTCGCCTCCAGTGCCGTCCGGGCGCTGTCGTGGGCCCGCACGGCCACCTCCGCGAGCTTCCCGCCGGCCTCGCAGCCGACCGCGGCGGCGGTCGCCACGGTGAGGACGGTGCCCTCCACGGGGCGGGCGACGGCCCGCCGTGCGGCGGCGGCGGCCTCGGCGAGGGCGCGGGCGAGGTGATCACCGTCACGTCCTTCGGTGAGGACGGAGGCCATGCCCCGCAGGAGCTGGGCGAGGATGGTGCCGGAGTTGCCCCGGGCGCCGAGGAGGGCGCCGTGGGCCATGGCCCGTACGGTCTCGGTGGTGTCGGGCACGGAGGCGGCGAAGACCGCTTCGACGGCCTGGTGGGCGGCCTCGGCCGTCAGGTACAGGTTGGTGCCGGTGTCCCCGTCCGCGACCGGGTAGACGTTGATCGCGTCGATCTCCTCGCGCTCCCTCCCGAGGGCGTCGAGGGCCCGCGCGCACCAGGACCGGACCGCTTCGGCGTCGAGCTCGACGAGCTCCTCGTCGGACTGAAGGGCTCGCGACAACGGGGGGTCCTCCTTCGGCGGTGAGCTCACCGCAGGGTAGACCGGGGTCGTCCCGCTCGTGACCGGGGCCCGGGGCGAGGTCCGCGGAGACCATGGTAGTTTCGTTCCACGGAAGCAGGCGTTGTATGCTGCTTCGGTTGCCCGGTTCAATCCGGGCCGTTCCCCGGCAAGCCACTTCAGACTCCTGATTCCGGTGCGCCGGATTTCACCGTAATTCTGAAGTCTTTGGAGTGACCCGTGGCTGCCAACTGCGACGTCTGCGGCAAGGGGCCGGGCTTCGGCAACAACATTTCGCACTCGCACCGCCGTACGTCCCGTCGCTGGAACCCGAACATCCAGCGCGTGCGTGCCGTGGTCGGTCGGACGCCGAAGCGGCTCAACGTCTGCACCTCGTGCATCAAGGCCGGCAAGGTCTCGCGCTAATTGCGACGTTCCGTCGTAGCGCAGCCCCTGCGGTTGCCTTGAGAGGCCGGTTCACCCAGGTGAACCGGCCTCTTGCCATGCCCGGACGCCGTGCCCGGGGCCGCTGCTGAGGAGTCGGCGGCCCGGCCGTCACCCCCGGAAGCGCCACCCGTGGTCGACCGGGCCGATGCCCTCGCCCAGCGCGAATCCGCCGGCGAGGGCTCCCGTCACGTACTCCTTGGCCCGACGGACGGCCTCCGGCACCGCGAGGCCCCGGGCGAGTCCGGAGGCGACGGCCGAAGCGAGCGTGCAGCCGGTGCCGTGGGTGTGCCGGTTGTGGTGGCGCGGGGCCCGCAGCCAGAGCTCTTCGGTGCCGTCCGTGAGCAGGTCCACGGCTTCTTCGCCGGACGGGAGGTGTCCTCCCTTGATCAGGGCCCAGCGCGGCCCGTACGCGAGGACGGCGTCCGCCGCCCCCCGCATGTCGCCCTCGGTCGCCACCCGGACCCCCGTGAGCTGCGCCACCTCGTCGAGGTTGGGCGTGGCGACGGTGGCGAGGGGCAGCAGCTTGCTGCGCACGGAGTCGAGCGCGGCCTCGGCGAGGAGCGGGTCCCCGTGCTTGGAGACGCCCACCGGGTCGACGACCACCGGTGTCCCGGGTGTCCCGGCGAGCAGTTCGGCCACGGTCTCCACGAGGGCGGCGGTGGCCAGCATGCCGGTCTTCACGGCCTGGACCCCGATGTCGTCGACCACGGCGCGGTACTGGGCCCGCACGGCCTCCGCCGGTAGTTCCCAGACTCCCTGGACGCCCCGTGAGTTCTGCGCGGTGACGGCGGTGAGCACGCTCATGCCGTGCACGCCGAGCGCGAGCATGGTCTTGAGGTCGGCCTGGACGCCCGCGCCGCCGCCGGAGTCGGATCCGGCGACGGTGAGGACGAGCGGGGGTCGGGAGGTCACTCCGTCTCCCCGAAGTGGTCCCAGCCCCCGGCGCTGTGCCAGGGCGCACCGTCCACGGTGACCTGGGGCAGCGCCGAGGGGTGGAGGACCTCGCCGATGACCTTCCAGCGGGCGGGCAGCTTCACCTCGGGCGGGAAGGTGGCCACGATGGCGTGGTCCTCCCCGCCGGTGAGCACCCACTGCAGGGGGTCGACCCCGACGGCCTGGCCGATGTCGTTCATCTGGGTGGGGATGTCGATGAGCCCGGAGCGGAGGTCGATGCGGACCTTGCTGGCTTCGGCGATGTGCCCGAGGTCGGCGATGAGGCCGTCGCTGACGTCGCACATGGCGGTGGCGCCGAGGCCGGCGGCGGCGGGGCCGGCGTGGTACGGCGGCTCGGGCCTGCGGTGGGCCTCGACGAAGGCGCGGGGGGAGCGGAATCCGCGGGAGAGGACCGCGTATCCGGCGGCGGACCAGCCGAGCCAGCCGGTGTAGGCGACGACGTCGCCGGGCTGGGCGCCGCCCCGGGTGACCGGATCGTGGTTGCGGAGGTCGCCGAGGGCGGTGATGGAGACCATGATCGTGTCGCCGCGGACGACGTCGCCGCCGACCACGGCCGCGCCGGCGACCTGACATTCGTCGCGCAGCCCGTCCATCAGTTCGGTCGGCCAGGTGACGGGGAGTTCGGCGGGCACGACGAGGCCGAGGAGGAGCGCGGTGGGCACCGCGCCCATGGCAGCGATGTCGGCGAGGTTCTGCGCGGCGGCCTTGCGGCCGACGTCGTAGGCCGTCGACCAGTCGCGACGGAAGTGCCGTCCTTCGAGGAGGATGTCCGTGCTGGCCACCACCCGCCGGTCGGGGGCGGACACGACCGCGGCGTCGTCGCCGGGCCCGATCCGCACCGCCGGGGTGGAGGTGAGCCGGGACGTGAGCTCCCTGATGAGCCCGAACTCGCCCAGTTCTCCGACTGTGCCCTTCACCGCGTCTCACCTCGTGTCTTCGTGCCGGCCGGCGGGCGGGGGCGCGTCGTCGCGCGCCGCGGGTCGCGGGCCGTCACCGTGCTGGGTACCGTCAAGTAGACCGTCAACTTCTGTCCTGCGTACGCCACGCCCCGGGCGCCTCCGGACGCGCGGGTCTCCCCGCGGCCCGCGGCGACGCGGTACCGTGGCGTCTCTTTCTCCCACAAGATCCTCGTGGTCGCCCTGGAGGTTCCGTGGTTCAGGCGTACATCCTCATCCAGACCGAGGTGGGCAAGGCGTCGACCGTCGCCGACACCATCTCCAAGATCCCGGGGGTCATCCAGGCCGAAGACGTGACCGGTCCGTACGACGTCATCGTGCGCGCGCAGGCGGACACCGTTGACGAGCTGGGCCGCATGGTGGTCGCCAAGGTCCAGCAAGTGGACGGCATCACGCGCACCCTCACCTGCCCGGTCGTTCATCTGTAGCCCCCGTCTACGCTTGGCCGGTGACGTCTTCCCACCGGCCCTTCGGCCTGCCCGCCGCCGTAGCGACCGCCGTCCTGCTGCTGGCCGCTGCCGGCTGTTCCTCGCCGGACGCCTCGGCGTCCGTCGCGGTACCCAGTCCCCCGGCGGAGGAGGCCGCCTTCTGCCAGGTCTTGGCGAAGGAGCTCCCCGACACCGTGGCGGGGCTGGGGCGGAGTGACCCGGAGCCCGGCTCCGAGTTGACCGCCGGGTGGGGTGACGGTGCGATCGTACTGCGCTGCGGGGTCCCCCGACCCGAAAAGATGAGCGATCCCCAGGTGCGGGCCGTCTCCGCCGACGGCGTCCGCTGGATGCTGGAGCAGCGCGAGGGCACCGGCCCCCGTTTCACCTCGGTGTACCGGAAGGCCTATGTCGAGGTGGCCTTGGACGGGCGGTACGCGCACGACGCCGGTCCGCTCGTGGACCTCGCCGTCCCGGTGGCGAAGGCGGTTCCCTGCGCGCTCGAACCGGAGTGCGGATAGCCGCACTCCGGCCGTCGTGCTCCACCGCCTCCGGTGCGGGCCCGCAGGAGGGTTCCGCTAGCGCAGTCCCGTGGAGCGGGTCAACGCGGCCTGGATGAGCCGGTCGACGAGCTCCGGGTAGCTGACGCCGCTCTCCTGCCACATGCGGGGGTACATGGAGATGGGCGTGAAGCCCGGCATGGTGTTGATCTCGTTGATGACGAAGTCGCCCTCTTCGGTGAGGAAGAAGTCGGCGCGGACCAGGCCCTCGCAGGACACGGCCTCGTAGGCGGCGACGGCGAGGCGCTGGACCTCGGCGGTGGCCTCGTCCCCGATGGGGGCGGGCACGATGCCGGAGGCCGAATCGATGTACTTCGCCTCGAAGTCGTAGAAGTCGTGGTCGGTCACCGGGGGGATCTCGGCGGGCACGCTGGCACGCGGTCCGTCCTCGAACTCCAGCACCCCGCACTCGATCTCACGGCCGCGCAGCAGCGACTCGACGAGGATCTTGGGGTCGTGGCGGCGGGCCTCCTCGATGGCCTCGTCCAGGCCGGAGAGGTCGTCGACCTTGGTGATGCCCATGGAGGAGCCGCCGCGGGCCGGCTTCACGAAGAGGGGCCAGCCGTGCTCGGCGGCGAACTCGACGATCTTCTTGCGGGCGGCGGCCGGGTTCTGCTCCCACTCGCGGGGCCGGATGACCTCGTACGGTCCGACGGGCAGGCCGAAGGAGACGAAGACCCGCTTCATGTACTCCTTGTCCTGACCGACGGCGGAGGCGAGGACGCCCGCGCCGACGTACGGGACCCCGGAGAGCTCCAGGAGTCCCTGGAGGGTGCCGTCCTCGCCGTACGGGCCGTGGAGCATCGGGAAGACCACGTCGACCTCTCCGAGGGCCCTGGGCACGCTGCCCGGCTCGGTGAGGACGACCTCGCGGTTGGCCGGGTCGACGGAGAGGACGACGCCGCCCTCCTCGGACTCCGCCAGTTCGGCGACGTTCGGCAGGGCGCGGTCGGCGATGGCCATCCGCTCGGGGGCGTCGGCGGTGAGCGCCCAGCGCCCGTCCGTCGTGATGCCGATGGGCAGCACGTCGTACTTGTCCCGGTCGATGGCGCTCAGGACGGCGCCCGCCGTGACGACGGAGATGGCGTGCTCGGAGCTGCGTCCGCCGAAGACGACGGCCACGCGCGGCTTGCGGGGGCTCTGGGTGTTCTCGCTCATATCGCGATGAGGGTACCTTGCGGTTCCCGAACTCCTGAGCGCCCCGCTGCCCCCGCGCGCGTACGGCGCAGTGGCGGCCCCGCACGGCTCAGCGGCGCTCGGGCTTCGCGCTGCGCGACATCAGTTCCTTGAGGGCCACGACCGGGGGCTTGCCGTCGTGGACGATCGAGACGACGGTCTCGGTGATGGGCATGTCGACGCCGTGGCGCCGGCCCAGATCGAGCACCGACTCGCAGGACTTGACCCCCTCGGCGGTCTGCTTGGTGGCCGCGATGGTCTCCTGGAGGGTCATCCCGCGACCGAGGTTGGTACCGAAGGTGTTGTTCCGGGAGAGCGGCGAGGAGCAGGTGGCGACCAGGTCCCCGAGGCCCGCGAGCCCCGAGAAGGTGAGCGGGTCGGCTCCCATGGCGAGGCCGAGGCGGGTCGTCTCGGCGAGGCCGC
Organism: Streptomyces sp. NPDC058877; assembly: GCF_042742855.1. Classification (NCBI taxonomy): domain Bacteria; kingdom Bacillati; phylum Actinomycetota; class Actinomycetes; order Kitasatosporales; family Streptomycetaceae; genus Streptomyces; species Streptomyces sp. NPDC058877. Next base: position 15,141 of record NZ_JBHYMF010000107.1, read on the forward strand.
GGGTGATGAGCGTGGCCTTGGAGTTGTCCCCGAGGCCCATGCCGTTGGCGATGCCGACCGCGAGTCCGATGACGTTCTTCACGGCGCCGCCCAGCTCGCAGCCCACCACGTCGGTGTTGGTGTACGGGCGGAAGTACGGGGTGATGCAGGCGGCCTGGAGCCGCCGGGCGACCGCCTCGTCGGAGCAGGCGACGACCGAGGCGGCGGGCTGGCGGGCGGCGATCTCCTTGGCCAGGTTGGGGCCGGTGAGGACGGCCACGCGGTCGGCGGGCACGTCGGCGACCTCGGTGATGACCTCGCTCATCCGCTTCGCCGTGCCGAGTTCGACGCCCTTCATGAGGGAGACGAGGACGGTGTCCGGGGCGAGCAGGGGCTTCCAGGCGGCGAGGTTGCCGCGCAGGGTCTGGGAGGGCACGACCAGGACGGTGAAGTCGGCGTCCCCGGCGGCCTCGGCCGGGTCCGCGGTGGCCGTGATCCCCTGCGGGAGTTCGACGCCCGGGAGGTAGTCGGGGTTGGTCCGGGTGGCGTTGATCTCCTTCGCGAGGTCCGCGCGGCGGCCCCAGAGGCTCACCTCGCACCCCGCGTCGGCGAGCACCATCGCGAAGGCGGTGCCCCAGGATCCGTTGCCGAAGACGGCTGCCTTGGTCACTTGCTGCTCTCCCCCGCGGCCTTGCGCCGCTGCTCCTCACGGGCCTTGCGGTGGTCGTACGGCTCGGCGGGCGCCTTCTCCCCGCGGACCTCCTCCAACAGGGCGGTGACCGCGGCCATGATGACCTCGGTGGCCTCGCGGAGCACCTCGGGCGTCGGTTCGAGGCCCTGGAAGCGGGAGAGGTCGACGGGCGGACCGGCCTGCACGATCAGGGTCTTGCGGGGGAACAGCCGGAGCTTGTTCTCCCTGGCGTACGGGGGCATCGCGAGGTTGGCGCCCCATTGGGCCACGGGGATGACGGGGGCCCGGGTGAGCAGCGCGACGCGAGCGGCACCGGTCTTGCCCGCCATGGGCCACATCTCGGGGTCCCGGGTGAGGGTGCCCTCGGGGTAGAAGGCCACGCATTCGCCGCGCTCGATGGCCTCGACGGCGGCCCGGAAGGCGTCCAGCGCGTTGGTCGTCTCGCGGTAGACGGGGATCTGGCCGGTGTTGCGGAGCATGGTGCCGACGAAGCCGCCCTTGAAGAGGCCCGCCTTGGCGAGGAAGCGCGGTACCCGACCGGTGTTGTACTGGTAGTGCGCGTAGGACAGCGGGTCCAGGTACGAGTTGTGGTTGACCGCCGTGATGAAACCCCCGTCGGCCGGAATGTGCTCCGTGCCGCGCCAGTCCCTCTTGAACAGAACCACCAGGGGGGGTTTGGCAATGACCGCCGCGAGGCGGTACCAGAAGCCGATTCTGCGGCGGGACACTCGAACACCTTTCTCCGGGACTGGCTGGCAGGGGGTCAAGTGTCGCCCCATGCTCCTGGTCTGTCGAGTGACACCGTACGCCCCGGGGCCGCCAGCGGGCCGCGTGGGCGGGACAGAATGGGACCCGATGAACCCGAAGCCCACCGACGCCCACGACGGCTGGTCCCTGGTCGTGCCCCTGAAGCCGCTCGCCCTGGCGAAGAGCAGGCTCGCCCCGGCGACGGGGGCCCGCCTGCGCCCCCGGCTCGCCCTGGCGTTCGCCGAGGACACCGTGGGTGCGGCGCTGGACTGTGCGGGGGTGCGCGATGTGGCGGTCGTCACGGACGACCCGACGGCCGGGGTCGCGCTCGCGGCGCTGGGGGCCCGGATCGTGCCCGATGCACCGGCGTCCGGGCTCAACGCGGCGCTCGTGCACGGGGTCCGTGCCGTGCGCTCCGGTCGACCGCACGCACGCGTGGCGGCGCTCAACGCGGATCTGCCGGCACTCCGCCCCGCGGAGCTGACCCGGGTGCTGGACGCCGCCAGGAATTTTCCCAGGGCTTTTCTCGCGGATGCTGCCGAAATCGGTACGACATTCCTCTCAGCAGCTCCGGAGGTGGAATTGGAACCCGCATTCGGGGGCGCATCGCGGCTGCGGCATTTGTCGTCGGGCGCCGTGGAAATCAGGCTCGCCGGGGTGGATTCCGTACGCCGGGACGTGGACACCGGGGAGGACCTGGCGGCGGCCCTGGCCCTGGGGCTCGGTCCGCGGACGGCCGCCCGGTGGTTGACGGCGGCCGGATAGGCTGCGGTCCATGCAGGCGACCGCGTTCACATACGACTCCGAGACCCGCAGCGGCAGTGTGCTGCTCGACGACGGCACCCCCGTGGAGTTCGGGTCGGACGCCTTCGACGCGGGCGGGCTGCGCTTGCTCCGACCGGGGCAGCGGGTGCGGATCGAGACCGAGCCGGGCGCTCCGGGTGCCGCCCCCCGCGTCACCCTGGTGACGCTCCAGACCTTCTGAGGCCGGAACCGCAAGGGTCCCGTCCGGACGCGCCGCGGGCCGGGCTCCCCTCGGGGAGCCCGGCCCGGCGGATCGGTACCGCGCGCGTCCTACTTCTTGGCGGCGGCCTTCTTGGCGGTGGTCTTGCGCGCCGTCGTCTTCCTGGCGGGCGCCTTCGTCGCCGTGGCCTTCTTCGCGGCCGGCGCGGTCTTCTTCGCCGCGGCCTTGGTCGCCTTCTTCGCGGCGGCCGCGGTGGTCTTCTTCGCCGGGGTCGCCTTCTTCGCGGCGGCCTTCGTGACCTTCTTCGCGGGCGTCGCCTTCTTCGCGGCGGCCTTCGTGACCTTCTTCGCGGGCGTCGCCTTCTTCGCGGCGGCCTTCGTGACCTTCTTCGCCGGGGTCGCCTTCTTCGCGGCGGCCTTCTTGGCGGTGGTGGCCTTCTTCGCCGCGGCCTTCTTCACGGTCGCGGAGGCACCGCCGGTGAGGCTGCCCTTGGGGGCCTTCTTGACGGAGACCTCACCGCCCTTGGGGAGCTTCTTGGAGCCGCTGACCAGGTCCTTGAAGCCCTGACCTGCACGGAAGCGGGGGACGGAGGTCTTCTTCACACGGACCCGCTCACCCGTCTGCGGGTTGCGGGCGTAGCGGGCCGGCCGGTCGACCTTCTCGAACGAGCCGAAACCCGTGACCGAGACCCGGTCGCCGGCGACCACGGCACGCACGATGGCGTCGAGCACGTGGTCGACGGCATCGGCGGCCTGCTGACGACCGCCCATCTTGTCGGCAATCGCTTCTACGAGCTGCGCCTTGTTCACGTCTTCCCCTTCGGAGACATTGCCAGAACGAAAGTGTTCAAGCTTTTTCGCACGTTAGGCATGTATATACCGCAAATCAAACACGAAACGGTCTAATCACCCTAGTGCCGCAACGCGGAAGTCCCGCTGCGGAGTTCTTGGTGTCAGTCGTCCTCTGGGAATCGGCCCTCATCGAGGTCCTTCATCAACCGGTCGAGGCGCGTTGCCGCGCCCTTGAGATCGTGCTTCGCCGCGGCCGTGACGACCAGCAGCTTCCGGGACAGCGTCATCCTTACGCCCTCCGGGACTTGCAGTGAGCGCACCTTGGCGTGCGCTTCCTTCAATCGGGCGGCGACTGCCTCGTAGAGCTCGAGTTGGCTGTCGCGTTCCATGCACCGATTGTGCCATCTAGGGCGAGTTGTCGCCCGACGGGGTCTCAACAAGCGACTGCGCCCCCCACCGGACGGTGGGGGGCGCAGTCGTGGAAAAGCGCTGCTCAGACGGTAATTGTACGGGGCTTGAAGGCCGGTCGGGCCGCCTCGTACGCCGCGATGTCGGCTTCGTTCTGAAGGGTGAGGCTGATGTCGTCCAGCCCGTTCAGCAGACGCCAGCGGGCGTTCTCGTCGAGCTCGAAGTCGGCGTCGATGCCGGCGGCCAAGACCTTGCGGGCCTCCAGGTCAACGGTGACCTCGGCGGCCGGATCGGCCTCGGTCAGTTCCCAGAGGGCATCCACCGTCTCCTGCGGGAGGACCACGGTCAGCAGACCGTTCTTCAGCGAGTTGCCGCGGAAGATGTCCGCGAACCGGGAGGAGATGACCGTCTGGAAGCCGTAGTTCTGGAGCGCCCAGACGGCGTGCTCGCGGGAGGAGCCGGTGCCGAAGTCGGGGCCGGCGACCAGGACCGTGGCGCCCTGCCGCTCGGGGCGGTTGAGGACGAACTCGGAGTCCTTGCGCCAGGCCTCGAAGAGGCCGTCCTCGAAGCCGTCCCGGGTGACCTTCTTGAGCCAGTGCGCCGGGATGATCTGGTCGGTGTCGGCGTTGCTGCGGCGCAGCGGAACGGCCCGACCGGTGTGCGTGGTGAAAGCTTCCATGGTTCCTCAGACCCCCGCGGTGGTGGCGACGTCGGACAGATCGGCAGGGGAGGCCAGGTGGCCCAGCACGGCGGTGGCTGCGGCGACCTGGGGGGAGACCAGGTGGGTCCGGCCGCCCTTGCCCTGCCGCCCCTCGAAGTTGCGGTTGGAGGTGGACGCGGAGCGCTCACCGGGCGCCAGTTGGTCGGGGTTCATGCCCAGACACATGGAGCAGCCCGCGTGCCGCCACTCGGCGCCGGCCTCCTTGAAGACCTGGTCCAGCCCCTCCTCCACGGCCTGGAGGGCGACCCGGACCGAACCGGGGACGACCAGCATGCGGACGCCGTCGGCGACCTTGCGGCCCTCCAACAGGGAGGCCGCGTTCCGCAGGTCCTCGATGCGCCCGTTGGTGCAGGAGCCTACGAAGACGGTGTCGACCTTGATGTCGCGCAGCGGCTGTCCGGCGGTCAACCCCATGTACTCCAGGGCCTTTTCGGCGGCCAGGCGCTCCGAAGCGTCTTCGTACGAAGCGGGGTCGGGGACGTTCGCCGAAAGCGGCGCGCCCTGGCCGGGGTTGGTGCCCCAGGTGACGAACGGGGCCAGCTCGGCCGCGTCGATGACGACCTCGGCGTCGAAGGTCGCGTCCTCGTCGGACCTCAGGGTCTTCCAGTACGCGACGGCGGCGTCCCACTCCTCGCCCTCGGGTGCGTGGGCGCGGCCCTTCAGGTAGGCGAAGGTGGTCTCGTCGGGGGCGATCATGCCCGCGCGGGCGCCGGCCTCGATCGACATGTTGCAGATGGTCATCCGGGCCTCCATCGAGAGCTTCTCGATGGCGGAACCGCGGTACTCCAGGATGTAGCCCTGGCCGCCGCCGGTGCCGATCTTCGCGATGATCGCCAGGATCAGGTCCTTGGCGGTGACGTCCTCGGGCAGTTCGCCGTCGACCGTGATGGCCATGGTCTTGGGCCGGGCCAGCGGCAGCGTCTGGGTGGCGAGCACGTGCTCGACCTGGCTGGTGCCGATGCCGAACGCCAGCGCACCGAAGGCGCCGTGCGTGGAGGTGTGGGAGTCTCCGCAGACCACGGTGGTGCCGGGCTGGGTCAGACCCAGCTGGGGGCCCACGACGTGGACGACGCCCTGCTCGACGTCGCCGAGCGGGTGCAGCCGGACGCCGAACTCGGCACAGTTCTTGCGCAGGGTCTCCAGCTGGGCGCGGGAAACCGGGTCGGCGATCGGCTTGTCGATGTCGAGGGTGGGGGTGTTGTGGTCCTCGGTGGCGATGGTCAGGTCGAGCCGCCGCACCCGCCGACCGTTCTGCCGGAGGCCGTCGAAGGCCTGCGGGCTGGTCACCTCGTGCAGCAGGTGCAGATCGATGAAGAGCAGATCGGGCTCGCCCTCGGCGCGCCGGACGACGTGGTCGTCCCAGACCTTCTCCGCGAGTGTCCTACCCATCGCTTTCCCTCCGGCCGACGTCTACGCCGGCACAACTAGAGACCCGTTCCGCGGGCCGTTGTGCGGCCGCACCACCAGAGTGACAAGGTCCTCGGAAAATTGAACTTGCGTTTCACAGAGTGAGACGCGAATATCGTTGCATGGACAACTCTAGCGGCGTAGGCGTTCTCGACAAGGCAGCCCTTGTCCTGAGCGCCCTGGAGTCCGGTCCGACCACCCTCGCAGGACTGGTCGCGGCGACGGGACTCGCACGACCCACGGCCCATCGTCTCGCCGTGGCACTGGAACACCACCGGATGGTGGCGCGCGACATGCAGGGCCGGTTCATCCTGGGACCGCGCCTGGCGGAGCTCGCCGCCGCGGCCGGCGAGGACCGCCTGCTCGCGACCGCGGGCCCGGTCCTGACACACCTGCGCGACGTCACCGGCGAGAGCGCCCAGCTCTACCGGCGCCAGGGTGACATGCGCATCTGCGTGGCGGCGGCCGAGCGGCTCTCCGGCCTGCGGGACACCGTCCCGGTGGGCTCGACGCTGACCATGAAGGCCGGCTCGTCCGCGCAGATCCTGATGGCCTGGGAGGAGCCCGAGCGGCTGCACCGCGGCCTCCAGGGCGCCCGCTTCACGGCAACGGCCCTGTCGGGCGTGCGACGCCGCGGATGGTCCCAGTCGATCGGCGAGCGGGAACCGGGCGTGGCGTCCGTCTCCGCCCCCGTGCGCGGCCCCTCCAACCGCGTGGTGGCGGCGGTCTCGGTATCGGGCCCCATCGAGCGCCTGACGCGCCACCCGGGCCGCATGCACGCCCAGGCCGTCATCGACGCCGCCGCCCGCCTCTCCGAGGCCCTCCGCCGCAACGGCTGACCGCCTCCCGCCCCTGTTCGTTTCCGGCCCACCGCTCCAACGCCGCAGCGGTGGGCCGGAGTTGCGTGTCGGAACACGTACAGCGAAGAAGCCCTCCCCCGAAGGGAAGGGCTTCTTCTGTGCGTACCCCCGACCGGATTCGAACCGGCGCTACCGCCTTGAGAGGGCGGCGTGCTAGGCCGCTACACAACGGGGGCAAGATCTACCGCCAAACGAGGTACTCGCATGGCTTTACTACGCTGGCCTACCTGGACTCGAACCAAGACTAACTGAACCAGAATCAGTCGTGCTGCCAATTACACCATAGGCCACTGGCGGTTTAGACCAGTTGGTACCCCCGACCGGATTCGAACCGGCGCTACCGCCTTGAGAGGGCGGCGTGCTAGGCCGCTACACAACGGGGGCCCTAGCGATCCTGCATCAAGACCACCGGGAGCTACCCAAGTGATCCTGCGGGAAGGATCTGTACCCCCGACCGGATTCGAACCGGCGCTACCGCCTTGAGAGGGCGGCGTGCTAGGCCGCTACACAACGGGGGCTTCGTGGATGCCATCCACAGGTGCAGATGAGCTCTGCGAGCTGGCCTACCTGGACTCGAACCAAGACTAACTGAACCAGAATCAGTCGTGCTGCCAATTACACCATAGGCCACCGGGACAACCTCCCCCACCAGGGGGATCTTGTTCGGCTTGCGCTTTCCGGGTTCTTGCCTTTCGGCTTGTTCCCCTCGGCGCAGAAAGAACACTACCCGAAGGTGGACGGTGCTCCAAAACGGGTATCCCCGCGGAGCAGGGCGGGGAGCTGATGGAGGTCGGTGATCCGGTCCAGCTCCGGCCGACCGCCCGTGTCGGCGCGGTCCAGCCAGATCCCCCGCAACCCGGCTTCCTCCGCTCCCCGGGCGTCGATGTCGGGCTGGTCGCCCACGTACGCCACCTCCTGCGGGGGCAGGTCGAGGGCGGCGCAGGCCACGTGGAAGGCCTCCCGGGCCGGCTTGGCCACTCCGAGTTCGGCGGCGCACAGCACGACCTCGAAACGGTCCCGCACGCCCAGGACCCGGAGCTTCCGGTCCTGGTTGTGGATGCTGGAGTTCGACAGGACCGCGTGCCGGTACTCACCCGCCAGGAGGTCGAGCACCGGCAGCGCGTCGGGGAAGAGCTCCCAGGCGGCCTCGTAGTGGGCGACGTACCGCTCGAACCAGTCGTCGGCCTCGGCACCGAGCAGTCCGGGCTCTTCGAGGAAGTCCCGGACCCGGTCCCTGCGCTGCTCCAGGAAGTCGACCCCGCCGGCCTCGAACCGCCGCCAGTGCAGCGTGGTGAGTTCCCGCCAACGGTGAAGGGCCCGGTCGACGGAGTCGTCCCCGCCCGCCAGGCCCTCGGCCGTCAAGTGCGCGCTCATGCCGGCGCGGTCGGCCCGGGCGTAATCGAAGATCGTGTCGTCGACGTCCCACAGCACCGCGCGGATGGCCATGCCCCGACCGTACCGCGCGGGAGGGGCGGACGGGGGGCGATCGTGCGGGGCGGCCCCGTGGTGCGACCGGGCGTCCTCCGCGGTGGGGTTCACGACCGGACGACGCTCCCCCGGCCGCCGGCCGACGGTGAGGGGAACGGAACGGGGGC
>NZ_JBHYMF010000108.1:0-22934 GCF_042742855.1 Streptomyces sp. NPDC058877
GGTGGTCGACGACGCGTTCACCGGCGTCGAGTACGAACTCGGTGTCACGGCGGCCTGTCGGCTGACCGGCCGCTCCCGGGCCACCCACTACCGCCGGCTGCGGCCTCCGCCCGAGCGAAAGCCCAGGAAACCGCAGGTCCAGCCCTCGGCCCTCACACCCGAGGAGCGGGCGGCGGTCCTGGAGCTGATGAACTCGGACGAGTACGCCGAGCTGCCGCCCGCGCAGATCTGGGCCCGCGAGCTGGATGCCGGGCGCTACCACTGTTCCGTGTCCACGATGTACCGGATCCTGCGCGAGAGGGGGCAGTCCGGCGAGCGCCGCCGCCAGGCCACCCACCCGGCCAGGGCGGTGCCCGAGCTGGTCGCCACCGGTCCCTCGCAGGTGTTCACCTGGGACATCACCAAGGCGGCCGGACCGGCCAAGGGCGTCTGGTATCACGCCTACGTCATCATCGACATCTTCAGCCGCTACATCGTCGGCCACACCGTCGAGGCCGCCGAATCAGCGGTGCGGGCCGAGGAGTTGATCCGGGAGACCATCGCCCGCAACGGCATCGTGCCCCAGACCGTGCACGCCGACCGCGGCACGTCGATGACCTCGAAGAAGGTCTCCCAGCTGCTGATCGACCTCGGGGTGACGAGGTCGCACTCGAGGCCGAAGGTCTCCAACGACAACCCCTACAGCGAGGCCCACTTCAAGACCGCGAAGTACATGTCCGACTACCCCGAGCGGTTCGATTCGCTGGCCCATGCCCGCGAGTGGTTCGAGGCGTTCATCGCGTACTACAACCACGAGCACCGGCATTCGGGCATCGGCTGGCACACGCCCGCCAGCGTGCATTTCGGCACCGCCGAGGAGGTCCGCGACCAGCGGGCCGTCACCCTCGCCGACGCATACGCCCGCCATCCCGAACGCTTCGGCCGACGCCCCCGACCACCCCGGATACCCCAGCAGGCGTGGATCAACGACCCGGCCAAGCGCCGCGAGCCCGCAGCACAAACCTCATAGCGTCACGACTGTCTCACTGGACTTGAAATCTTCCGACCACGTCCTCAGCGCACTGACACTCGTCGTGGCCGTGCTGTATGCCGTTCTGGCCGGCCGGTTGTTGCGCCGCACGGCGGCCCGGCTGGACCGGATCGCGGCAGCCTTGGGCGACGGCGACGGCGACGGCGACGGCCTGGGGGTCCTGCGCTGAGGGGGCGCCGAGGCCGGGCCGCCCCGAAGGGTGCGGTTCGGGCCGGCTCTGCGCACCGGGCAGAACCCGATGATTCTCCTCGGCTGCCCGGGAAAACGGGTGGTTGACGACACAGATCCGCAGCCCAGCCGGGCCGCCGTGTGGCGCGGCACCAAGGCCGTCAGTGCCGCCCCTTACGATCAACTCATGCTGCTAACCTCGCGCTTTCACGAGGTTGGGCCGGCGGGTCTCAATGGTCGAATCGCACGTCGCTCCACCCGCTCGCCCCGCCGTGCGAAATGCGAGCAGTGCGGTCACCGAAGTCCGTCGGGCCGCTCCGTCGGGAACTGGGCGAATGCCAGAACGACGAGCAAAGCCGATGGAGGATTCGCGCGGATGCCTCGCCCATCGCCTTGGGGCGTGCCGCGAAGCCGCTCGTCCGGCTCTGCGGAACCGGGGGGCTCTGTCCCCTGCGTCCTCGGCATGCGGCGGACGTCGCCGGTCGGTCCGTAGGACGGTATGAGCGGTGCCCCTTCCAACTCGCCGTCGATGGGGTGAGTTTCGGACAGTCGGCGGCTGGATCCGGTATCCCTGGCGGGCAGTAGCATCCCCCACGTCTGAAGGGACTCCCGTCCATGCGCGCCCGAACCGTCCTTGCCGCAGCCGTCCTGCTCACCGCTGCCCTCGCCCCCCTCGCCCATGCCGAAGGGGCCGACGCCCTCACCGTCGACGCGTACGGCACCGTCACCGCCGACAGCACGGTCACCGTCTCGGGCACGTACCGCTGCCTCGACGACAGCGAAGGTCCCGTCTTCATCAGTTCCACCCTCAAGCAGGGGGACCGTTCCACCGGAATCGGCGGCACCCGGGCCGTCTGTGACGGACACCTCCACACATGGGCCAACAGCGCCGTCGTGACCCGTCCCTCCTACCGGCAGGGCCCCGCCCGGGTGAAGGCCACCCTCGTGCAGCTCACCGCGGGCGAGTCCGGTCTGCCCCGGCCCGGCTTCCTGGCCACCGAGCAGGCCGAGGTGGAACTGCGCTAGTCCCCCTGCACCCCGTGCCCTTCCCACCGGGCCGGGCCGAGGAGGTCGAGCAGCCCCTCGCGCCCCAAGGCCTCCAACGCGTCGAGGGCCGCGACGGCACGGGCCGCCGCCTCCGGGTCGGAGGCGGCGAGGCCGCTCGCCGCGAATTCGTCCTCGTCGAGCCGCAGCACTTCGCTGCCGTCCGCCGACACCCAGAGGTCCAGGTCCAGATCCTCGACCACCACCCGAGAACCGTCGATCACGGCCGGTCTGGTGACGTCGCAGTACCAGCCCTTCAGCGCACCGTCGGCCGCCCGCACCTCCTTGACCGCGAACCAGCGGTCACGCCAGTAGTGCTCCACGAACACATCGCCCGGTTCGAAGCGCACGAAGCCGAAGTCCCGCACTCCCCCCGCCGCCCACGGGGCGCGCACCGAGAGCCGGGCGCCCTCCTCGGCCAGCACCTCCGCCGGGTAGCGGATCTTCGTCCGACCCGCTTTCGTCAGGGTGACCTCAACCGATCGTCCGGACATGCCGTACCTCTCGCGCCGCGACCTCGTAACCGAACCACCGGTTGATGGCCAGCATCGCTCCGTTCCCCGTGTCGTTACCGGTGAACGCCTCCGTGCAGCCCGCTGCGCGGGCCCGGTGCAGGGACGCGTTCTTCACGAGCTTGGCGAGCCCGCGGCCCCGGAAAGCGGGCGCGGTGCCCGTCATCCCCGAGTTGTACCGGCCCAGCCCGTCCGTCTGCGCCGCGCTGAACGCCGCGGGCACCCCGTCCACCACCGCGACCGTCGTCAGCCTCCGGTCGAACAGGGGGTGCTCCCAGGTGGTCGCCCGCCAGTGCGCGTAGTCATCCAGCATGGTGCCCACGTCGCCCGGCTCGTCCGCTGTCGTCACCGCGTCCAACGCGAAGAGCGGACGCGGATCGGCGGCGAAGTCCTGGGCCGTGCGCAGCTCGACACCGGCAGGCGGGTCCTGGAGCGGTGGCAGCTCGGCCGCCGCCAGGTCGAGCCGGAGGAAGTACGCCGAGCGGCTGGGCGCGTACCCTCGCCGCTCGGCCCAGGCCAGGTTCTCCGGCGCGTCCAGGACCCAGCTGTAGAGCGTCCGCGCCCCCTGCCGGGCGAGGTGCTCCTCGGCTGCGTGCAGCAGCAGCGTCCCGGCTCCACGGCGCAGGTGGGAGGGGGAGACGTAGACGTTGAGGGAGCCGATGCCGGGCTCCGGGGCGTCATGGGCGATCCTCTGCTGGACCGTCCCGATGACCTCGCCGTCCCCGGTCACGGCGACGAGCGGGCGTTCGTGGCCCTTCGGATGGGCGTGCGCCCAGTCGAAGGCGCACTGCTCGCCGGTCGCGAGCATGAAGGGGAGCGCGGCCCGACGGACCCGGGCGAACCCCTCGGCGTCCTGAGCCCGTACATCACGGACGATCACGGTCATGAGTGGTCACGGTAGGGGCCACGAACGCATCGTGCCTCCCATTTTCCGGTGGGGTGGGGGCAGAATCGGCAAGGTGACACTCACCATCGCCGTGGACCACGGATCCACCACCGCTCCCTACGAACAACTGCGTGCCCAGATTTCGGAGCGGGCCCGGTCGGGCAGACTGCCGGTCGGATACAAGCTGCCGACGGTACGGGGACTCGCGGAGCAGCTGGGCCTCGCCGCGAACACGGTCGCCAAGGCGTACAAGGCCCTGGAGGCCGACGGAGTCATCGAGACGCGCGGGCGCCACGGAACCTTCGTCGCCGCCGCGGGCGACGCGGCGAGCCGTCGGGCCGCCACCGCTGCCGCGCAGTACGTGGAGGAAGCCCGCCGCCTGGGCCTGAGCCGGGAGGCCGCGGAGGCGGCACTGAGCGAGGCCCTGAGGGCGGCGTACGACAGCTGACGGTCTACAGGTAGAGCCCCGCCTCCGAGGTACGGGGCTCCGGGAGGTCCGCCGAGGGCGTGCCGCGGCGCAGCGCGAACAGCTCCGCGAGCGTCGCGCCCTCGCGCGGCACGCCCTCCTCCCGTCCGAGCCACTCCACCGATTCGGCCCGGCTCAGCCGTCCCACTTCGATGCGGGCCAGACAGCGGCCCGGTCTGACCACCGCCGGATGGAGCCGCTCCAGGTCCTCGTTGGTGGTGACCCCGACCAGGACGTTGCGGCCCTGGCCGAGCAGCCCGTCCGTCAGGTTGAGCAGCCGCGACAGCGCCTGTCCCGCCGCGTGCTTCGCCCCGCCGCGGATCAGTTCGTCGCAGTCCTCCAGGAGCAGCAACCGCCAGCGCTCCTTCGACGTCCCGTCGTCCTCGCCGATGGCGATGTCCATGAGGTAGCCGATGTCGTTGAAGAGCCGCTCCGGGTCGAGCACGCAGTCCACCTGGCACCAGTCCTGCCACGAGCGGGCCAGGGTCCGCAGAGCCGAGGTCTTGCCCGTTCCCGGCGGACCGTGCAGGAGCAGGAGCCGGCCGGATACGTCGTCCGGGGTGACCTTCATCAACCGGTCCATCGACTCGGCCACCGACGCCGTGTAGTTGGGCCGGACCTCCTCCCAGGTCCCGGCGCTGATCGGGCGGGTCATGCGGCGGGGGCCGCGCTGCGGGGCCACGTACCAGAAGCCCATCGTGACGTCGTCGGGCTGCGGTTCGGGGTCGTCCTTCGCGCCTTCCGTGGCCTCGGCGACGATCCGCTTCGCCAGCTCCGGGTCGGTCGCCGTGACGGTCACGTCCGCACGGCGGTTCCAGCGCGACGAGCGGATCGTGTAGCCCTCGCCCTCGGCGAGCACGGTGCTGCGGTCGTCCTCCGTGGCTGCCCGCACCACCCGGGCGCCCGCCGGGAGCAACGTCGCATCGGGCTTCGCGCGGTCGAGGCTGGTGCTGTGCGAGTGCGGCTGCTCACCGCTCGCGAAGCGGTCGAGGAACAGCGCGTCCAGCACGTCCCCCGGCGAGTCGCTGTCGTCCAAGTTGATGAGGACGGGCAGCGTCAGGGGCAACGGCTGCGCCGGCGCCGTGGACGGTGCGGTGGAGGTGTCAGACATGGCGTCCATGATCCGCCACGCTCATGGGCCGCGCACCGGGTTTTACGCGTCCCCGAGGAGGGGCCCGTCCGTCCGGTCACGAGGGTGTCCGCGTACCGGGGGCGGCCGGGTCCGCCGAGGGAAGTCCGGGTGCCGCGGGAGGTCCCCCGCCCCCGGGAGCCCACGACCTCCTGCGTTCCCGTCCGTCAGGTCCGGTGGCCCGCAGCGCGCCGCGGGTGCGTCGTGCGAGTGCGTACCCCCGGCCGAGCGCGGCGTCGAGGGCCTCACCGGCTGTGCCCTTGCCGCGCGACCAGTCTCTGGTGACGGATGGGGGAGGGAGGAAGCTCCGCTTCTTCAAGTGGCTGGAAAGTGACCTCCTCTGACGGAGGATCGAGGGGCTTCCACTCTCAGTTTTGACATGAACACTTCCGGTTGGCGAAATCCGATGCTACTACCTGGTAGCGCAGAGGTCCTGCTACAGGGAGGTTCCATGAGACTGTCCCGATTCACCGCTTTCTCGTCCTCGTTGCTGCTCGGTGCCGTCCTCGCCCTCACCGGCGCGGGAGCGGCGCAGGCCGCCGAGACGGCCGCACTCGACTACGTGGCGCTGGGGGACTCGTACTCCTCCGGCGTCGGCGCCGGGAGTTATGACAGTGCCAGCGGCAGTTGCAAGCGCTCGACGAAGGCGTACCCGGTCCTCTGGAAGAACGCGAACGCCCCCTCCTCGTTCGCCTTCACCGCTTGCTCGGGCGCCCGAACGGGTGATGTGACCGCCAATCAGCTCGGCCCCCTCTCCGCCGCCACTGACCTGGTCTCCCTCACGATCGGGGGAAATGACGCCGGTTTCGCCGACGTCATGACGACGTGTGTGCTGCAGTCCGAGTCCACCTGCATCAACCGTGTCAATCAGGCCAAGTCGTACGTGGACACCACGCTTCCCGGCAAGCTCGACTCCGTCTACAACGCCATTCGGAACAAGGCCCCCGCCGCCCATGTGGTGGTCCTCGGCTATCCCCGCTTCTACAAGCTGAGCGGCAGCTGCATCGCCGGTCTGAGCGAGAACGAGCGGAGCGCCATCAACGGCGCGGCCGACTACCTGAACGCCGCCATCGCCAAGCGTGCGGCCGACCACGGCTTCACCTTCGCCAGCGTCGTACCGGCCTTCACCGGTCACGAGATCTGCTCCGGCTCCGCCTGGCTGCACAGCGTCAACTGGCTCAACATCGGCGAGTCGTACCACCCGACCGCCTCCGGGCAATCCGGCGGCTACCTTCCCTCGTTCAACGGGGCGGCGTAGCGGACCCGCTGTTCGTGCCCGTGGTGCCGGGTGCGACCGGCGCGGTGTTCGTGACGCCGTCCGGCCCCGGCCCGGTACCCGACCCGTCGTCCCGTGTCGCCTGGTAGACCAGTGCTCCCGCGATCAGCAGCGCCCCGACGACCCCGGCCACCAGGACGGGCCCCCGGCGGGGCGCGCCACGTGACGGCGCGGCCCGCCGCGGCTGCCCTGACGGCGTGCGGGAAGGGGCGGGGGCGCCGGCCTCCCCGGTCCGTTCGCCCCGGGGCGGGGCGGACGCTTCCACGGGTCCGCCGGGGGGCGTTGCGGTCCCGCCGGTGGCCAAGCGGCGCAGTTCCTGCTCGACCTGATCCGCCGTCAGGGTGACCTCTTCGCCCAGTAGTCCGTCGACCACTGGGCCGAGCGGTCCGGAGCGCACCTCCGTGGTCGCCGCCAGGAGTTCCCCGAGCGAGCGCAGGTCCGCCACCGGGCCCGGGTCGTCGTCCGGTGCGCTTCCGAACCCGGTGATGACGATCCGTCCGTCATTGGCGAGGAGGACGTGCCCGGGGTCCGCGCCCCGGTGCGGTGCGCCCGCCTCCCGGGCCGCCCGCAGGCCGGCGAGGACCTCGGCGCCGACCCGTGCGGCCTCGCGCGCGGGGAGCGGACCGTCCGCTTCGAGCGCTTCGGCCAGGCTGAGGCCGGGGACCAGCTCCGCGGCCACCCAGGGGCGGCCGTCCGCGGAGACCACCCGGAGGATCCGTGCGACGGAGGGGTGGGAGATCCGCGTGGCCGTCCGGGCCTCGCGTTCCCGCCGCGCGCGCCACGAGGCCGCCCCGTCGGCCGGCAGTCCGACCGGGGGTCGGAACTCCTTGAGCGCGACCACCTGGCGGTCCGCCTCGTCCAGGGCGCGCCAGACGGTGCCCGTCGCCCCCTCGGCGAGGACGTCCAAGAGCCGGTAACGACCTGCGATCACCGTCATGTCATCACGGTAGCCGAGGAACCTCCGACGGGCTCGGGCCCTGCACCGGTCGTGCATCGCGCAAGGCCGTGGGGATCTTGGTGGTGGAGATCACACGGGTCTGCCGGCCCGTATGGGAGGGGTCGGAGTGCAGGATGGTTAGTGATGGTTCGGCAGGTGTTCGAGCGCTGTCCAACTCGCCCTGGAATCAGATGTATTCAGATAGTCATCGTCAACCCCCGTACGAGTGCGATGAACCCCGCCGGCGGGATACACGGGTGTCGCGACGGGGCGATAGGGTTAACCTGCCCGGGTCGGGTGCCCTTGTACGGGTGGGGAGTGACATGGAACAGATAACGATGCGCGGCAGGCCGCGAGTGCCTGCCATCACCTGCGGGAGCGGTGCGACCAGTTCGCGGCTCGACCGCCATCTCGCGGTGCTCGGCGGACCCGCCGTGCCCCAGCGCGAGGCGGCCGAAGCGACCCTGCTCATGCGGGAACTGACGACGCGTACGCACGAGGCACCGGTGCACGGCCAGCGCAGCCGCAGTGCGCGGGTCTCCCTCTTCGCCCCGCTCCGCCGCCTGCGCCGCTCGCTCTTCGGTACGCGTCACTAACCCGGGCCGCCCGGCCGCTCCACGGCCCCGACCGCGACTCCGCCGGACGCGTCCCCGCCCGTCCGGCGATCCGTCGTACCTCGAAACCCGAGCCGCTGGGGGCTCGGAAGCCCAGTGGTCCAGGCGCTCGGAACCCCGTGCCCCGTGCCTGGACCCCGGTGGCCCGTCAGGCGATCACTCCCGCGTTCCGCAGTTCCCTCACCTCCGACTCCGGCAGCCCGAGCTCCCCGAGCACGTCGTTCGTGTCCTGGCCGAGGGCGGGGATCCGCCCCATCCGGGGCTCCGGCGCGTCCGGGAACACGATCGGCGGCAGCAGCGCACGCAACGGACCGACCGGTGATTCCACCGGGCGCCAGCGGTCACGGGCCGTCAGCTGCGGATGCTCCGCCAGCTCGGCCACCGAATTGAGCCGGGCGCACGCGATGCCCGCCGCGTCCAAGACGGCCAGCGCCTCGACCGCGGTCAGCGGGGCCAGCGCCGCCGCGACCGCCGCGTCCGTCGCGGCGCGCCCGGCCACCCGCGCCGCGTTGGTCGCGAAGTCCGGATCGTCGACGAGTTCGGGCCGGCCGAGGACCTGCTCGGCGAGCCGCCGCCACTCCCGGTCGTTCTGCACGGACAGCAGGACCAGGCTGCCGTCCGCCGTCGGGTAGGCGTCGTAGGGGGCGATCACCGCGTGGGCGAGCCCCGTGCGCGCCGGGGCCGTACCCCCGTGCATCCCGTGGTGGAGCGGGTGCCCCATCCATTCGGCGAGCGAGTCGAGCAGGGAGACCTCCACCGGGCCTCCCCGACCGGTCGTTCCGCGCCGGACGAGGGCGGCGAGGACGCCCGAGAAGGCGTACGTCCCGGCCGCGATGTCGGCGGCCGGGATCCCCGATTTGACGGGCCGGTCGGGCGTGCCGGTCACCGACACCAGGCCGGCCTCGCACTGCACGAGCATGTCGTAGGCCCGCTTGTGCGCGTACGGACCTTCCGCTCCGTAGCCCGAGACGTCCACCGCGACCAGCCGCGGGTGCGCCGCGCACAGGGTGGCGGCGTCGAGGCCCAGGCGGGCCGCCGCGCCCTGTGCCAGGTTCTGCACGAAGACGTCGGCGCCGGCCACCATCCGCCGGGCGAGCGCCGATCCCCGCGGGTCCTTGAGGTCGATCGCCACCGATTCCTTGCCGCGGTTGCACCAGACGAAGTGGGAGGCCAAGCCCCGGGCCGCGCTGTCGTACCCCCGGGCGAAGTCGCCGCCGTCGGGGCGCTCGATCTTGATGACGCGGGCGCCGAGGTCGGCGAGCTGGCGGGTGGCGAAGGGGGCGGCGACGGCCTGCTCGACGGCGACGACCGTCACTCCGGTGAGGGGGAGTGGCTGAGTGCTCATGACCGTCCTGCCTACCGTGCCGAACCGGTCGTTGTCACCAGGGGCTGCGTCACTGCGGCCGGCCGCCCGTCGAACCGGCCCGGGAGCGAGCGGCGCACCACCGGCGGGGCGGGGTCAGAGGAGCGCGAACTGCCCTCCCGGGCCCTCCTCCCGGTGGTCCAGCACGGACGCGGGGCGGCGGGCGAGGAGCGGCGGCGGCAGTACACCGGCGGCCCGGAGCTCCGCCCGCCCGAGGCCGCCCTCCGCGAACGCGGACCGTTCCGGTTCCCGCGCCCCGAGCAGTGCGAGCACCGTGATCAGGTCGAGCAGCTCCGAGGTCCACTCCCGTGGCCAGGCGGCCGGTCCGATCGCCTCCAGGGAGCCCGGTTCCGCCGGAGCCGTTCGGCGTGCGAACCACTGCTCCAACACCCGCACCCCACCGACCCGGTACTCCCAGGCCTCCTCCGGCACGGGGGAGATCCGCCCGCCGTCGAGGTCGAGGGACTCCCCCTCGGAGGCGTACGCCAGCCTCGTCGGCCGGTCCGGGACCGCCGCTCGCACATAGGGGCGTCGCCCACCCGGCAGCCGGGGCTTCGTCCCGCTGAGGGCGCCGCGCAGCTGCACGTCGGCGAGGCTCCGGCCGAGCGCCACGCCCGCGGCCCACACCTCCGGGTCCCTCGGTAGCGGGACGCGGCAGCCGGCGGGGGAGGGCAGGGCCGCGGCCACCGTCCACGCCAGCCACTCATGGGCGCCGACCTCGCGCCCGTACCGCGCCCCGAGGAGGTCGAGCAGACCGGGGGCGACGTTGGGCTCCCGGCCCCCGGGACGGCGGAACAGCGGACGGATGCGACCCGGGCGGCCCGCCGGGGAACGGCCCTCCGGCAGCGCCGCCGTCACCAGGAGCGGAGGACCGGCCACCCCCGGCAGGTACCCCTGTTCGACGACGAAGACCTGTGGCTCCCCCGCCACCCGCCACAGTTCCGGCCGGGCGGTGTCGATGAGCCGGTGGTCCGGCAGTAGCCACTGCTCCTCGAACGGCCCGGAGACCACCCGCACCGGGTCCGGGCAGGGGCCCGACTCGCCGGCCAAGCGCGCGGTCCCGGTCCGCTGTCCGGGCAGCGCGCCCACCGCGCTCCTCGGGGTCCGTGCCCGACTCGACCGGAAGAGGGCCTCCCGCTCCGCCCCCTCGGCGGCCATCAGCCGGTCCCAGCGGGTCCGCAGCGTGCGGGTGTCGGGGGCCACGATCCACGACCGCCCGAAGCGCAGCGGTGCCACGGACCACGGCATCAGCTCGTCGAGGAGGGGTGCCTCGTCGACCGCTCCGGGGATGTCCGTTCCAGGGGCTTCGGTCACGCCCCGCATGCTAACGACCGCCGTCAGTGCGCTTCCACCGTGACCGTGAAGGAGAAGCGGTCGCCGCGGTAGCGGATGCGGGCCACGTCGACGACCCGGCCGTCCTCGTCGTAGGTGACACCGGTGTAGTGGAGGATCGGGGAGAGCAGCGGCACCTGGAGCAGCCCCGCCGTCTCCGGGTCCGCGAGACGGGCCTCGACCGTGTCCGTGATGCGGCTGATCCGCACCCCCACCACGTCCCGCAGCACCTTCGTCATCGGCCAGCGCTCCAGGTCGGCCGGGTCGATCGCGGCGGCGAGCTCGGGCCGCACCGCGTTCTCCGCCCAGTTCGTCGGCTCGCCGCTCTCCCCGTCGCTGCGCAGCCGTCGGTACGCCACGACCTCCGACACGTCCGGGAAGTGCTCCGCGAGCTCCCCGGGCACCGGCTCGGCACCGTGCCCGAGGACCGCCGTCCGTTCGCCCGACTGCTGGGCCACGATCGCGTCGATCGAGCCCAGCAGCCGGCGCGGGGCGGACCGCCGCGCACCCGGCTCGATGAACGTGCCCCGCCGCCGGTGCCGGCTGATCAGCCCCTCCTCCTCCAACTCCTTGAGGGCCTGCCGCATCGTCAGCACGCTCACGCCGTAGTGGGCGGCGAGCTGCTCCTCGGTGGGCAGCCGCAGCGAGGCGTCGGGCGTGCGGCCCAGTATCGAGGCGCGCAGCGACTGCGAGACCTGGTACCAGAGCGGCAGCTTGCGGTTCAGGACCAGCGAGTCGGGAGCGAAGGCGGTCACGGCGTTCTCCGTACGACGGCGTTACGTCCGGGCTCTACGACCGGAAGTGGCGCTCAAGACCCTGCCACACGTCGTCGTACCCCTTCTGCAGGTGGTCGGCGTTCGCCGCCTGCGGGGTCGCCGTCACCGGCCAGCGGGTCTCGAACATGAAGGCCAGACCGTCGTCGATCTTCTGCGGCTTCAGCTCGGCGGCGCTGGCCTTGTCGAAGGTCTCCCGGTCGGGGCCGTGCGCGGACATCATGTTGTGCAGCGAGCCCCCGCCCGGCACGAAGCCGCCCTTGCCCGCGGTCTTGGCGTCGTAGGCGCCCTCGATCAGGCCCATGTACTCGCTCATGACGTTCCGGTGGAAGTACGGCGGGCGGAAGGTGTCCTCGCCGACCAGCCAGCGCGGTGCGAAGACCACGAAGTCGACGCCCGCGAGGCCGGGGGTGTCGGACGGCGAGGTCAGCACGGTGAAGATCGACGGGTCGGGGTGGTCGTAGGAGATCGTTCCGATGACGTTGAAGCGCCGCAGGTCGTAGACGTACGGAGTGTGGTTTCCGTGCCAGGCGACGACGTCCAGGGGCGAGTGGCCGTACGTCGCCGACCAGAGGTTGCCGCAGTACTTGTTGACCACCTCGACCGGGCCTTCGACGTCCTCGTAGGCCGCGACGGGCGCGCGGAAGTCGCGGGCGTTGGCGAGTCCGTTCGCACCGATCGGGCCGAGGTCCGGGAGCTGGAACGGGGCGCCGTAGTTCTCGCAGACGTAGCCGCGGGCGGTCGCGTCGAGCAGTTCCACGCGGAAGCGGACCCCGCGCGGGATCAGGGCCACCTCGCCCGGGTGGGCGGCGAGCAGGCCCAGCTCGGTGCGGAGGAGGAGCCCGCCGTGCTCCGGAACGATCAGCAGCTCGCCGTCCGAGTCGCCGAAGACCCGCTCCATGGAGGTGTTGGCGTGGTAGAGGTGCACGGCCATGCCGGCGCGCTGGGTCGCGTCGCCGTTGCCGCCGAGGGTCCACAGGCCGGCCAGCCAGTCGGTGCCGGGGGCCGGCTCGGGCAGGGGGTCCCAGCGCAGTCGGTTGGGGTCGGGCACGGTCTCGGTGAAGGGAGAGCCGATCACGGCGCCGTTGTCGATCCGGTTGAACGGCGGGTGCGCGGCCGAGGGGCGGATCCGGTAGAGCCAGGAGCGGCGGTTGTGGGACCGCGGCTCGGTGAAGGCGCTGCCGCTGAGCTGTTCGGCATAGAGGCCGAGGGGTGCGCGCTGCGGCGAGTTGCGGCCGTCCGGCAGCGCGCCGGGCACGGCCTCCGAGCTGTGCTCGTTGCCGAAACCGGTGCTGTAGGTGAGCGCCTCGGCCGTCTTTCTGGCCTGCTCCGTGGTCATCGCCCGCTCCTGTCCTGAGGCCACAAGGGAATCCTATGGATGACCGTAGGATTCCTCTGTGCCTCTCGTCAACGGGGACGCCCGGTGTGATCCGTTCCGGATGGAAGGAGCGGCCCTCGGGGCCTGCGGCCCGGGGCCCGGGGTGATGCGGCGGGGCGGATTGCGGGGTGCACGACGGGGTCAAAAAGATGAACATTGCTCTACTCTCACGCGCATGTCGTGGACCCGAAGGTTCGTCTCCGTGCTCTCGGTCGTGCTCGTGGCCCTTGCCGCAGCCCTGTTCACCGCTCCTCCCGGCCAGGCCCACGAGGAGCGCCCCGTCACCCTCCCCGACGGATCCGGCACCGTGCCCGCACTCCGCACGGGCGAACCCGACCTGCTCGTCTGCAAGACCGACCGGGCCGATTTCGAGCAGCGGATCTCCGGCTTCCCCGCCCCCCTCAAGGCCCGCAACCTCAGCCTCTTCGACCGCTGCCTCCGCGACGGCCACCGCCACCTCCAACAGGCCGTCGACGCGGTGGACCGGCCCGGCCTCACCATCGCGATCCTTCCCGGCCTCTACGAGGAGGAGCCCTCGCTGCCCCCGCCCACCGGGGCCTGTGCGAGCCTCGACGCCCCGAAGTCCGCCCTCGGCTACCAGATCCTCAGCTACGCCCAACAACGGCAGTGCCCGCACAACCAGAACCTGGTCGCGATCCTGGGCAAGAAGAACCTCCAGGTCGAAGGCACCGGCGCCTCCCGCCTCGACGTCGTCATCGACGCCAAGTACCAGAAGCTCAACGCCATCCGCGCCGACGGCTCCGACGGCATCTACTTCCGGAACTTCACCGCCCAGCGCACCACCTTCAACTCGCTGTACGTGCTCGCCGCCGACGGCTTCGTCATCGACGACGTCCTCACCCGCTGGAACGACGAATACGGCTTCCTGACCTTCGCCTCGGACCACGGCCTCTACAAGGACTGCGAGTCCTACGGGAACGGCGACTCCGGCATCTACCCCGGCTCCGCCTCGAACATCAACGACGGCCGCGGCTACGACGTCCCCCGCTACTCCATCGAGATCACCGGCTGCCGCAGCCACCACAACATGGTCGGCTACTCCGGCACCGCAGGGGATTCCGTCTGGGTCCACGACAACGAGTTCGACCACAACATGGGCGGCGCCTCCATGGACTCCGCCTTCCCCGGACACCCGGGACTGCCGCAGAACCACGCCCGCTTCGAGCGCAACCTGATCCACCACAACAACCAGGACTACTACCCGTACGTCGCCGACGGCACGTGCGCCAAGCCGCCCGTTGACCGCGGATACGAGAAGGGCGTCGTCTGCCCCCAGATCTCCATGCCACCCGGCACCGGAATCATCACCGCGGGCGGCAACTGGAACCTCTACGAGGACAACTGGATCTACGGCCACCAACGCGCCGCCTTCTTCCTGAGCGCCGTCCCCGCCTTCATCCGCGGCGAGTCCGCCTGGGACAAGCAGGCCGACACCTCCCACCACAACCGCTACGCCGGCAATCACCTCGGCGTCGACAAGGACGGCACGGCCCGGCCCAACCGCACCGACGTCTGGTGGGATGGCCAGGGCAGCGGCAACTGCTGGCAGGTAGACGTCGACGCATCCACCCCCGGCGCCCTGCCCGGCTGTGGAGCCCGCCGGGGTGAGGTGTCAGGTGCCACCGGCCGGATCGTCGGCGAGCCCGTCAAGCTGGCCCAGCTCCTGGTCTGTGCCGACTACAGCGTCCAGGCACGCCGCCTCCCGGCCGGCTGCGACTGGTACGGCGCCCGTGGACTGCAACGCGTCGAGACCCAACTCGCCCTCGGCGGCGCCCTGGTCCTCGCACTCGCCGGCGGCGCACTCTGGCGGCGCCGACTGCGCGGCAACCGGCTCGCGGGCGTAGCCCTCCTCGTCGGACTGGTGGGCCTGGCCCTCGACGTGGCAGGTTCGACCCTCGCCCTCACCGCGACCTCCCTCCCCGCGCTCGCCCTGCTCCTCATGGGCGCGGGGTGGACCCTGACCGGCTACGCCTTGCGCCCCACCCGCCCCGCCCTGGCCTGGACCACCATGGCCCTCGGTGCCCTCACCCTGCTCGACGCCTTCGACAAGGCGGTCCTCATGATCCCGGGCATCCCCCTGAGTCCCGCCTGGCTCCGCCTCCTCCTCGGCCTCGTCTGGCTCCTATGGGCGGTGATCGTGGCCGCCGCCCGTACCTCCGACCCGGTCGCCCCCGCGGCCGACCGCCAGGAAGCGGTGACGACGTGACGCCCCGACACGCCTGTCCCCACCCGGCCACCGCTCCGTCAGCAAGCTCCGGCCGTCCCGGGGCCGCCGCATCCCGACGGCCCGTGTTCGAGCGGCGTGCCGCACCCGGGCGGGCCGGCCTTTCCCTGGTCGCCGCCCTGGTCGCCGCCCTGCTCCTGGCGGGCTGCGGAGGACGGGCCACCACCCACCACAAGCCCGGCACCAGCCACCAGGAAGCCACCGGAAACAGCGGTGTCCTGCTCCCGACCCGGGACGAGGCCGGCCATCGCCTCAGGGAGCTCCCGGCGGCGGTCGCCCCCACCGTCCGGGCCGAGGCCCGCCCCGACCCCGAAGGCGGTTGGAACGTCCACCTCGCCGTGGAGAGGTTCCGCTTCACCCCGGAGAGCACCGGCGCCGCGGCCCTCCCGGGTCGCGGCCACGCCCGTCTCCTCGTCGACGGCCGCGAGACCGGTCGCCTCTACGGCCCCTGGGGGTACGTGCCGCCAGGGGCCCACACCCTGACCGTCCGGCTCCACGCGGACGACCACACCGTCTGGGCGGTCGCGGGGGAGGCCGTCCAGAGCACGGTCCTCCTCGACGGCCTTCCGTCTTCCACCCCCTCCGGAACGTCCGCCCCCTCCGCGCCGCCGACCCCCCGGCCAGCCGCGTCCGACCGCACCCTCACCCTCACCGTCACCGGAACGACCGTCCAACCACCTCCTTCCCGCATCGAACTGGAGAAGGGGGAGCGCCTCACCCTTCGCGTGACCAGCGACCGTGCAGACACCCTCCATGTGCACGGCTATGACCGCGAACTGCCGCTCGCTCCCGGCGTACCGGCATCGCTCACCCTCACCGCGGACCGCACTGGTCTCTTCGAGGTCGAGACCCACGAGTCCGGACTCCTGCTCACCCAACTCGTCGTCCGGTGACCGCTGCCTCCGCCGCCCAAGCCGGTGTCCATCCCCACACCGGAACGCTCGGGCCCCCACTCGCCCATGGCATCGGTTCCCCGCACGACCTCCCCCTCTCGCCGTTCTACGCCTACGCGGGAGCCTTCGCCGCGCTCCTCGTCTCCTTCCTCGCCCTCGGCCTGCTCTGGTCCTCCTCCCGCTTCCGCGGCGACCTCGCCGGCCGTCCGCTCCCCGCTGCCCTGCAGAGGGCGGTCGATGCGCCGGTCACCCGCACCGCCCTCCGCCTGCTCGGCACCGCCACTGCCCTCCTCTTCCTCCTCCACCTCCTCCTCGGCCCCGACGACCCGGACCGCAATCCGGCGCCCGGCGCCCTCTACGTCCTTCTCTGGGTCGGGCTCGTCCCCGCCTCCCTCCTCCTCGGCCCCGTCTGGCGGCTCCTCAACCCGCTGCGCGCCCTCCACTCCCTCCGCCCGCCCCGGAACCCGCGCCCCCTGCCGGCCGCGGTCGGTATCCGTCCCGCCGCCGCCGGTCTCTTCCTCTTCACCTGGCTGGAGCTCGTCGCCCCCGACAACACCTCCAACGCCACCCTGTTGGTCGCCCTCGCCGTCCACGCCTGCTGCCAGCTCCTGGGGGCCGCCCGCTACGGCGACCGGTGGTTCGCCCACGCCGACCCCTTCGAGGTCTACTCCTCCCTCCTGGCCCGGCTCTCGCCCCTCGGTCGCCGCGTCGACGGCCGGCTCGTCCTCCGATCCCCCTTCGACGGTCTCGACTCCACTCCACGGGTTCCCGGTCTCGTCGCCGCCGCCTGCGTCCTCCTCGGCTCCACCGCCTACGACGGGATCTCCGACAGCCCCCGGTGGATCACCGTCCTCCAAACCTCCCCCCTCGGTCCCGTCCCCGTCGCCACGCTCGGTCTCCTCGCAGCGGTCGCCCTGGTCGCCGTGTGCTACGGCCTCTGCGCCGGCGCCCTGCGCCTGATGAACCCCGACCTCACCACTCCGCTCACCTCCTTCGCCCATTCGCTCGTGCCCATCGCCCTCGGCTATCTCGTCGCCCACTACTTCTCGCTCTTCGTGCTCGAAGCGCCACGTACCGTCATGTTGGCAGGGGGGACTGACACCGCGTCCCCACCCGCTCCACCGCTGGGCCCCGGAGGCCTGGCCGCCCTCCAGGTCGGCGCGATCGTCACCGGGCACGTCCTCGGCGTCGTCGCCGCACACGACCGGTCCGTGCGGCTCTTCCCGCCGACCCGGGCCGTCGCCGGTCAACTCCCTTTGTTCGCGCTGATGATCGCGTACACCCTCGGCGGCATCGGTTTGTTGATCGCCTGATCGCGGCGGGTCGCCCCGACCCCGGCCGATCGCGCATCCGATCGCCTCGGCCGGGCCGGAGCGGCATCATGGACCCGTGCCCCAGACTCGTGCTCGAACGCCACAGCTCCTCCGTCGTGCCCCCGTGCAACGGCGCAGCGCCGAGCGGCTGACCCGGATCCTCGACGCCTGTGCCGTGCTCCTCGACGAGTCCGGGTACGAGTCGTTGAGCACCCGCGCCGTCGCGGCCCGCGCGGGCGTTCCCATCGGGTCCGTCTACCGCTTCTTCGGCAACAAGCGGGCGATGGTGGCGGCCCTCGCCCACCGGAACCTCGACCGCTACGCGGAGCGCGTTTCTAGTCGCCTCTCCGCGGCGCCGCTCCTCGATGCGCGCGGCGCCATCGACGGCGTCCTCGACGAGTTCATCGAGATGAAGCGGACCGTCCCGGGCTTCGTGCTCGTCGACTTCGGCCTGCCCGCCGCCGCGACCGGGGCGGACGAGCAGCCCGGCGGCGTCACCGGCGAGGACCCCAACCTGCTCGTCGCCGAACGGATCTGTGCGCTCCTCGCCACCCATCTGGGCCGTCCCGCCGACGCGGACCTGCACCGCAAGGTCCTGGTCGGGGTGGAGGCCGCGGACGCCCTGGTCCGGCTCGCCTTCCGTGCGGACCCCTCCGGGGACCCGCACCTCGTCGCCGAGACGCGCTGCCTGCTCCACGCCTATCTGGCCCCCTCGCTCTCCTAGGGCGCACCTCGAAGGCCCTTCCCGGCCCGCGAGGTTCCGCACACCCCTCCCGCCCGTGCCTACCGGTCGGTATGCTCGGCGTCCCCGACGCCTCCAGGGAGACGCCATGTCCAGCGCCCTGCGCATCTGCCCCCTCTGTGAAGCAACCTGCGGACTCGTCCTGACGCTCGACGGCACCCGCATCACCGGGGCGCGCGGCGACCGGGAAGATGTCTTCAGCCAAGGGTTCATCTGCCCCAAGGGCGCCGCCTTCCCCGAGGTCGACGCCGACCCCGATCGGCTCCGTACCCCCATGGTCCGCAAGGACGGCAGGCTCCAGGAGGCGACCTGGGGCGAGGCCTTCGACACCATCGCCGCCCGCATCCGACCGCTCGTCGAGGATTACGGGCCGGATTCCGTGGGCATCGTCCTGGGCAACCCCAATGTCCACACGATCGCCGGCGCCCTCTACCCGCCCCTGCTGATCGGCGCGCTGGGCACCCGGAACCTCTTCACCGCTTCCACGCTCGACCAGATGCCCAAGCACGTCTCCAGCGGGCTGCTCTTCGGGGATCCCCTCGCCATCCCCGTGCCGGACCTGGACCGCACCGACCACCTGCTGATCCTCGGGGCCAACCCACTGGACTCCAACGGCAGCCTGTGCACCGCCCCCGACTTCCCCGGCAAGCTCAAGGCGCTGCGGCGGCGCGGTGGCACCCTCACCGTCGTCGATCCCCGGCGCACCCGCACCGCCCGCCTCGCCGACCGGCACGTCGCCGTCCGCCCCGGCACCGACGCCCTGCTGCTCGCCGCACTCGTCCACACCCTCTTCGACGAGGAGCTCGCCGACCTCGGCCCCCTCGCCGCCCATGTGCACGGCGTGGAAGAAGTCCGGCACGCCGTGCACGAGTTCACCCCCGAGGCGGTCGCCCCCGTCTGCGACCTGGACGCGGAGACCATTCGCGTCATCGCCCGAGAGCTCGCCGCCGCGCCCACGGCCGCGGTGTACGGGCGGATGGGCAGCTCCACCGTGGTGTACGGCACCCTCGGCAACTGGCTCGTCGACGTCCTCAACGTCCTCACCGGCAATCTCGACCGGCCCGGCGGAGCGCTCTTCCCGCTCTCCGCCACCGCGCCCGCCCCGCGCCCCGCCGGCCCCGGCAGGGGGTTCGTCCTCGGCCGTCGCCACAGCAGGGTCTCGCGCCATCCCGAGGTCAAGGGCGAGTTGCCGCTCGTCGCCCTCGCCGAAGAGATCGAGACGCCGGGGGAGGGGCGCATCCGTGCGCTGATCACCATTGCGGCCAACCCCGTCCTCTCCGCACCCGACGGAGACCGACTCGATGCGGCACTCGGCTCCCTGGACCTGATGATCGCCGTCGACCCGTACCTCAACGAGACCACCCGGCACGCCGACGTCCTGCTGCCGCCGCCCCCGCCCTCCCAGAGCGCCCACTTCGACTTCGCCTTCAACGGCTTCGCCGTCCGTGACCAGGCCCGCTACACCCCCGCGGTCGTCGCCCTCGAAGCAGGGCGCATGGACGAGTGCGAAATCCACGCCCGACTGATCCTCGCGGTGTCCGACGGGGGCGGTGCCGGAGTGAGTGGCCCCGGGGCCCCGGAGGGAACGGGCACTCCGCCCTCCGTCGTCGATGACCTCGCCATCGACCTCATGCTCGCCAAGGCCGTCACGCAGCAGCATTCGCCGGCGTACGGGGCGGACCCCAAGGAGTTCGCGGCCCGGCTCGCCGGGCACACGGGGGCCGAGCGGCGACTCGACCTGATGTTGCGGCTGGGCCCGTACGGTCTGACCCTCGACGAGTTGAAGGCGCATCCGCACGGCATTGACCTCGGTCCGCTGAAGCCCCGCTTGCCGGAGCCGCTGAAGACCCGGAGCGGACGGATCGAACTGTTCCCGGCCCCGCTCGCCGCCGATCTGCCCCGACTGCGCGCCGCCCTGGACGTCGTGCCCGACCCCGGAGTCCTCCAGCTCGTCGGCCGCAGGCACCTGCGCTCGAACAACAGTTGGCTGCACAACACGCCTGCTCTGGGAGGAGGTTCGAACCGCTGCACGCTTCAGGTCCACCCCCGGGACGCCGAACGGCTCCGGCTGGTCGACGGCGCCCCGGCCCGGGTGAAGGGAGAGGGGGGAGAGCTGGAAGTGCCGGTGGAGGTCACCGACGACGTGCGCCCGGGCGTGGTGAGCCTCCCGCACGGTTGGGGGCACGACCGGCCGGGCACCCGGCTCGCCGTGGCCTCCGCCCGTCCCGGCGTCAACGTCAACCAGTTGCTCGACGGGTCCCGCATCGATCCCCTCTCCGGCACCGCCGTCCTGAACGGCTTCCCCGTCGAGGTGGCGCCCCTCCAGGACTGAGCGGCCCTGCCCTCGAAAGGCCCCTCTCACCGGGCGCCGTCGTGAGCGGAAGCCGCCCGCGGTCCGCGCGTTGACCTCTTCCCGATGGTGGAAGCAGGGGGCTGGTGTCCGTTCCGGCCGTCGCTCGGCAGTGGCCCGCCGGAGGTCGTGACGCCACTGAGCGCGGGTCGGCCCCGGCTCCACCGGGACCCCGCCCCCTCCCGGTCCCGGTGGAGCGGAAGGGGCGTTGCCGATCGCTGCACCGTGCCGGCCTTCCGGTCGCGCCGCGCACCGGGAGCTTCTTGAACCCCTCCTGCCCCGGGGGGGTGTTGCCCGTACGGGCCGTCAACCGTCCGAAGGTGCAGGCTGCGGGGCCACGAGCGGTTCCGGTCGGCGGAGCGCCGGGCCGGCCTTGCTCCGGCGCTCCGTCCGGAACGAAGGGTCCTGCTGACGGGCGCCGTCGATGGGTGCGGAGCCTGGTGTGACCGGTGGGTGCCGCTCCTGGAGGTGACCCGGTGTTGCGGCTCGACCGGTTCCCGCACCTGTCGAGCCCGTCGGCGGTCCACCGTGCACGTGCTCGTCGGCCGGTGGGGGGAGGGTCCCGGCAGCCAGGGCAGGCGCGCGCCGGGGCGGGTGGACCGGTCTTCTTGCCGTACGGGCGGCGGGGGTTCCCTTCGCCGCCGGTCGTACCGGCCCCGGGCGGTTCGCCCCCGGCCCCGGCCCCGAGCGGTGCGGGGAATGGGCCGGACGGGCGAAGTCGGAAGGCGGCGCGGCCGGGTCGACACCAGAGGTGATCGGTTCATCACCGATAGTCCGATTGTCGCACTAATCATTCGTCGTGCTCACGACTGGAGGACCCTCCCCATGACGCATGCCCCCACCCGCACCCTGCTCCGTGCGGCGCTCGCCACCCTGGCACTCAGCGGTGTGGCCGTCGCCGGCGCCCCGACCGCGCTCGCCGCACCCGGTGACAACGGCGACGTCAAGGTCCACCGGTCGACCACGAGCGACAGCAGTCAGGTCGACGAGCCCCACGTCGGATGCCCGTTCCGCCTCGCGGCCTTCAACTTCGACGGCCTCCAGAGCCTCCACTACGAGATCTTCCCGCAGCCCGGCCAGCCGGGTAACCAGGACGATCCGGTGACGGACGGAGACATCGTCGTCAATGCCGACGGCGACGGACACACCGGCAACATCAACCTGCCCACGGGCATGTACAAGCTCGAATGGACCTGGCAGGGCCAGAACGGCGCGGCGAAGCAGAAGGTCTTCCGCGTCACCTGCGTCAACGGCAACGGCAACGGCGGTCCCGGGGGCGGCCCTGGGGGTGGCCCCGGGGGTGGCCCCGGCGGTCCCGGACGGCCCCCGCACGGCCCGGTCGGTGCGGGAGGCGGTGGTAGCGCGCAGATCGCTGCCGAGGACTCCTCCGCCTTCGGCATCGGCGCGGCCGTCGCCGCCGGCCTCGCCGGCACGGCCGGAATCGTTCTGATCCGTCGCTCGCGCCGCCGCAACGATGGCGCCGCGTAGGTCCCGCTTCACGCGCAGGCAACGACGCCTGCTCCGGCTCGCCAGGACGGTGGTCGTCACCACCGTCCTGGCGGCCGGGGGGGTCTGGTGGGTCGGTGGCGAGGAGTCGGCCGGCCCGAGACCCGCTGCCGGACCGGTTGCCGCGAGTCGGGTGGATGCGGCGTCGCCCGGACCGTCCGTCGGCCCGGACCAGAAGGCGAAGCCCAGGGCATTGCCCAAGGCCACGCGTGCACCCCGATCCGCGTCACCGCCCGCGCCGGCCCCGCTCGCCCGGTCGCGCCCCCTCACCGTCGCCGTCCCGGCCATCACCATCGAGTCTCCGGTGATCGAGCTCGGCCTCGACGACGAGGGGCGGCTCGGAACCCCTTCCGTCGATGACCCCCGGGTCGTCGGCTGGTACGCCAAGGGGCCGACCCCGGGCGAACGCGGGACCGCCGTCGTCGTGGGTCACCGCGACACCCGCACCGGCCCCGCCGTCTTCCTCAACCTCGACTCGCTCAGTGCCGGAAACACCGTCCGGGTCGCCCGTGCCGACGGCAAGGTCGCCGTCTTCACGGTCGACCGCGTCCAGACGTACGCCAAGAGCGACTTTCCCGACAAGGAGGTGTACGGGTCGACCGGTCGGCCCGAACTGCGCCTGCTCACCTGCGGGGGGGCCTTCGACCGCGGCAAGGGCTACGAGGCGAACATCGTCGTCTTCGCCCACCTCACCGACATCGCCCAGAAGATCTGAGGGCCGGGCCACGGACGGGTCGGCTCGGGGCAGGGCCGGTGTGCCGGGCCGACCGCTGGTACCGGCCAAGGGGTGGGCGTCCTGCGGCCGGAGATGCTCGGTCCGGACGGCCCCGGGTGCCGGGAGCCCCCGCCCGGTCGTGCGCGAGCCCGGAACAATCGAATCCACGCCCCGGTCGACGGAATCCAGCCGCTCCGTCGACCGGGGCGCACGTCGTGCCGGCTCCGCACCAGAGTCGGCGGGGGCGGACCGGTGGGCCGGT
>NZ_JBHYMF010000109.1:0-8462 GCF_042742855.1 Streptomyces sp. NPDC058877
CTCACCGCCCGAGGGGGGCGGTGAGGGCCCTCGTCGGTCCGGAGCCGGGTCAGACGGCCGGCGGAACCCGGGACGGGCGGCCCGCGCCGCGGGTCAGGGCGTAGCCGCCGATGCCGGCGAGTGCGGCGAGGACTCCGCCCGCCAGGGTCCAGAGCCAGCGGTCGGACCACCAGCCGGAGGACCAGCCGTCCTCCGGAGCCCCCGCCTCCGCGGCGGGGGTCCGACCCGCTTCGGTGTCGGCCTTGGCCTGGTCGGCGGTGGTCGCCCCCGGGACGAGCGGCGCGGCCAGGGCGCCGTCGGTGGCGTAGGCCCCGCCCTCGTCGGCGACGTCCACCCCGATCCGGGCGGAGAAGGGCTGCCCGAGGTCCTCGTCCGGGCCGTCGGTGACGGTCAGTCGGACGTAGTAGCTGCCGGGCAGGGAGTCTTGGGACCAAGCGTCGGCCGAGGCCCGGACCGGGCGCAGGGCGCAGGCGAGTTCGACGGTCGCGGCGTCCTTCGCCGCTGCGCGGGACTGCATTCCGTAGGTGCACGGCTGACGCCGCCGCAGCCCGTCGTACACGTCGACGCGCCAGGTGGCCGCCCCGTGCCGCAGGGCCGTGTCCGGAAGCGTGACCGTGGCCCTCACGGTCGGCCGCTCTCCGGTGTCGGCGGGAAACACCCAGTACAGGTAGTCACCGGTGGCGGCCTGTGCCGTTGCCTGCTGCCCGGGGAGGAAGCGGGCGGCGGTGCGGAAGGTGGTGCCGGCCTCCGTGGGGCCGGCCTGCTCGGAGGGAGAGGCCGACGCGCTGGGGGTGTCGGCCAGGGCGGCCGGAGCAGCCTGACCGAGCAGGGCGGCGCCCGCGAGCACGGCCGTGGCGAGCATGCGTACGGTACGCATCAGTGGGTCCTCCAGACAGCGACGCGCCAGCGGGACAGCCAGCCCCAGAGCAGACCGGCCAGGAAGCCGACGAGGACCAGGGCGCCGAGCAGCCACCAGCCGCGGCCGAGGCCGAAGGAAGCGACGTCCGAGGCGCTGGACGGGCCGTCGACGACGTCCACCGTCAGTTCGATCGGCATGCCCGGCGTCGTCTTGACCGACGGGGGAGCGGAGAAGGAGTTGCTGACCTGGAGGCAGACCGTCTCGGCGGCCGGCTTCGTCCCGTCCGAGTCGTCGTCCGCCTCGGCCTTCGGGTAGCGCAGTCCGGTCGAGATCACGTCCGTGCGTCCGTCGCCCGCCTCGGATCCGCGGACGATCTCGCGGCCGTGGAGGGTGACGGCCCGCAGCAACACGCCGTAGTCCTCGTTGACGGCGCGGTCGGCCGAGATGCTGACGGAGGCCCGCAGTTCTTGACCGGGCAGCAGGTCCACCCGGTACCAACGGTGCTCGCCGAAGGTCTCGCGGTCCGTGTAGAGGCCGGGCTTCAGCTGGGGGGCGTCGGCGCACCGTGCCGCGCCGTTGGTGGCCACGGGGGTGACGACGGGGTCGGCGGCACGGTCGACCAGTTGGCGGACCCGGCGGGAGAGCTCGTCGGTGCGGTGGATCGAGGTGTAGGTGCCTCCGGTCGCCTCCGCGATGCAGGTGAGTTGCTGCCGGGTCTTGGCGTCCGGCACCAGGCCCAGGGTGTCGATGACGAGGTGGATCCCCTTTGCCGCGATCTCCCGGGCCACTTGGCACGGGTCGAGGGGGGCGCAGGTGTCCTCGCCGTCCGTGATGAGCACGATCCGCTTGGTCGCCCCGTCTTCGCCGAGGTCCTCGGCGGCGCCGAGCAGGGCCGGACCGATCGGGGTCCAGCCCGTCGGTGCCAGGGTGGCCACCGCGGTCTTGGCCTCGGTGCGGTCGAGCGGGCCCACCGGGTAGAGCTGTCGGGTGTCCTTGCAGCCCTGCTGGCGGTCCTGCCCGGGGTAGTCGGCGCCCAAAGTGCGGATGCCGAGCCGCACCTCTTCGGGGACCGCGTCGAGGACCTCGTTGAAGGCCTGCTTCGCCGCGGCCATGCGGGACTTGCCGTCGATGTCCTTGGCCCGCATGGAGCCGCTGACGTCGAGTACCAACTCGACCTTGGGTGATTCCTTCGCCACTGGTTCGTCGGCAACCGCGCTCGTCGGCAGGAGCGCGGCGCTCAGGGCGACGAGCAGCGCGCCGGCCCCGGTTGCCAGCCGTTTTCTCGTGATCATCGCCGGATCGTATTGATGATCGTCCGACAAACCAAAACCGGGGGTGGTAACCGGCCTCCGGACCGTGCTCCGGGCCCGAACGGCTCAGCGGTGCTCGGCGTTCGGGAACACCGGCTTGCGCCCGGTGTCCGGCCGCGCCCGCGACGACGACCCGCAGACTCTTCGCTGACCGAGACCACGACTACGACGAGCACCCTCGCACCCCTCGCCGCAGCGGCACCGGTCCGGGGATTGCCCGCCGCGGCATCGCCCACGGCTCCGGGCTCGGCAAGACCTGCCGAGTCGTCGAGCGGACCTGCGCATGGCCGCACCGGTCCAAGTGGCTCCGCATCCGCCATGGAGCACGGGCCTGTCTCGGCCGGGGGCTGCCCCGACCGGCATGCGGCACCCTCTGCCTGCGACGACTCGGAACCTCATGTCGTCAGTCCTCTGCTGCCAGGCGCCGCGCCTCCGTCAGGGCTTCGTCCACCGCCGCCGGGATGTCCGTCACCGGGAAGTGCGCGTGCCGCACCACGCGGTTGCGGTCCACCACCAGCACGGCCCGCTTCAGCCGCAGCAACTGCCCGGCGCGGAAGGTGGGCAGTCGCAGGGCGGCGGCGAGGCGCAGGTCGACGTCCGAGAGGAGAGTGAAGGGAAGGCCCTCCTCGACCGCGAAAACCCGCTGCTCGTCGGGGCGTTGGGTGCTGACGCCGCGCACTTCCGCACCCGCTGCGCGGAAGTCCTCGTACGCGTCTCGGAAGAGCCGGTTCTCCAGCGTGCAGCCGACGGTGCCGGGGATGCCCGACCAGCCGTCCGGCAGGGGGCCGGGGGTCCCGGTCGCCGGATAGCAGAACAGGACGGTGGCCGAGCCGCCGGTCACCGGGTCCACCGGCACGCCGTCCCGGTGACCCGGCAGCTCCAGGCGCGGCAGCCGCTCGCCCGCCAGACCCGCGACGCGCCGCGCCTCCGCGCTCGCCTCGTCGGCGGTGCCGCTGAGCGAGCCGTCGCCGAAGACCCAGCGATCCGCCCAGTCCTGCATCGACAGCAGCACCGGCAGCAGCCCCTGGCCGCTCTCCGTCAGCCGGTACTCGTGCCGCACCGGCCTGTCCTGGTACGGGACCTTCTCCAGGACGCCCGTCTCCACCAGGTGCGCCAGGCGCTCGGTGAGCACCTTGCGGGAGATGCCCAGCTCCTCCTGCAGCGCGTCGAACCGGTGGTGCCCGCGCGCGGTCTCCCGGATCAGGAGCAGGCTCCACCAGTCGCCGACCACCGCCGCCGCATGCGCGATCGCGCACGCCGCGTCCCGCTCGGGAACCGACCTCATCACAGCGTCTCCACTCCTCCGCGCGCGGCGGCTGCTCCTCGGGACCATCTTGCGCCATGAGGTCGGTTCCCGATAGAAACTCACCCGGAACAAGTGAGTTCCCAAAAGAGACTGACTAGACCCAGGGGGTGGGCGCCGTATGGGCGGGACACGAGCGATCCCGGAGCACGACCGACGCGACGACGAGCAGGAGACCTCGCAGCCGGGCGTCTTCTGGCGCTTCTGGGCCGCCGCCACCGTCAGCGGTGCGGGCACCGCCGTCACCGCCCTCGCGCTGCCCCTCGTCGCCCTCACCGTCCTCGACGCCACCGCCTTCGAGGTCGCCCTGCTCGCCGCCGCCGGACAGGTCTCCTGGCTGCTGCTCAGCCTCCCGGCGGGCGTCATGGCACAGCGCGTGCCGCTGCGCCGGCTCCAGGTCGCGCTCGACCTCGTGCGGTTCGCGGCGCTCGGATCGCTGCCACTCGCCTGGTGGCTCGGCACCCTCACGTATCCGCACCTGCTGCTCTCGGCGCTCGTCACCGGCGCGGCGACGGTGCTGTTCGACATCGGCAACTCGACCTTCCTGCCCGCCGTCGTCCCGGCCCGGCAGCTGGCCGCCCGCAACAGCGTCATGTCCGGCACGCATGCCGTCACCGACACCGGCGGTCCCTCCCTCGGCGGCGTCCTGATCAGTGCGACCGGCCCGGTCGGCGCGCTGATCGTGGACGCCGCCAGCTACCTGGCCTCCGCGGTGCTCCTGCGCACCCTCCCCGAGAGCCGCCCCGCGCCCCGCACCGGTGAGGGCGTGCTCCGGCTGATGCGCGAGGGCTGGCGCTACGTCACCGGGCACCCGGTCATGCGGCCCTGCATGATCTGGGCGACCGCTGCCAACTTCCTCAACGCGGCCCTCGTCGCCCTCACCCCCCTCTACCTGGTCCGCGAGGCCGGCCTTGACTCCGTACGGCTCGGTCTCGTCCTCGCCATGGACGGGGTCGGCGCCCTCGCAGGCGCCGCCGTCGCGGTCCGCGTGACCACCCGCCTCGGTACCGCGCGGGGCGTCATCGCGGCCGACCTGACCGGCGGCGCGCTGCTCCTGCTCGCCCCGCTGACCACGTCGGCCGGGGACGCCTACTGGTTCGCCCTGGGCAACGCCGGCTTCGCCTTCGGCACCGTCATCGGCTCGATCACCACCCGCACCTACCGGCAGACCCAGTCGCCCCCGGAACTGCTGTCCCGCGTGATGGCCACGGTCCGCTTCGTCTCCTGGGGCGCGCTGCCGCTCGGCGCGCTCACCGCGGGCCTCCTCGCCACCCGCTTCGGCGCCCACAACGCGCTCTGGACCGTCTGCGCCGCGGCCCTCCTGCCCCCGCTCTACCTCTTCTCCACCAAGGTGGGCCGCCACCGCGACCTCATCTGACGCTCCGGCGCCACGACACCGTCAGATCGGCTGACCACGTGGACGCGTTCCGGCGACGGCGCACGATCCGCACGGCCCGGATCGCGCCTGGGAAACCGGGCCCGCGGGTGACGGCGGTTGTCTCGACGCGGCGGATCTCGTCACGGCAGTGCTCCGTGGCGCGGGCCTCGTCGAGCAGAGGAGCGGGACGAGGGCGGCGGCGGTATGCCCAGGAGCCCACGGGGCGAGGCCATGGGGAGGGTGTTCACCGCGGCCGCCAGGGCGATCCCGCGCGGGCAGGACCTGTCCGGTGAAGGTGCGCCGGGCCGCACGATGGACTTGCTTGGTCCGGAGCCGACTTCCACCGGACCTCGGATGCTCCGGCCCGCCCTAACGGTGTTCGGGGTTCTCGAAGTCGAAGCGGCAGCCGGCGTCCCATTCGGAGCGCTGGTTGCCGTGGGCGGGGATGCCGCCGGAGTCCTTCAGCATCCGGGCCAGGTGCAGCTGGTTCCAGGTCATGAAGGTGGTGTTGCGGTTGGTGAAGTCGTTCTCCGGACCGCCGGAGCCGGGGTCGAGGTAGGACGGCCCCGGGCCGGCCGGGCCGACCCAGCCCGCGTCGGCCTGCGGCGGGATCACGTACCCGAGGTGCTGGAGGCTGTAGAGGACGTTCATCGCGCAGTGTTTGGCGCCGTCCTCGTTGCCGGTGATCAGACAACCTCCGACCCGTCCGTAGTACGCGTACTGCCCGCGATCGTTGAGGATCGACGAGCAGGCGTAAAGCCGCTCGATCACCTTCTTCATGACCGAGGAGTTGTCACCCAGCCATACGGGTCCGGCCAAGGTGAGGATGTCCGCGGCCATCACCTTCGAGTAGATGACGGGCCACTCGTCGGTCTCCCACCCGTGCTCGGTCATGTCCGGCCACACGCCGGTCGCGATGTCGATGTCCACCGCCCGCAGCACCTCGACCTCGACGCCCTGGCGCTCCATGATGCCGGTGCTGATGTCGATCAGCCCCTGAGTGTGGCTGCGCTCCGGCGACCGCTTGAGGGTGCAGTTGATCACCAGGGCGCGGAGATCACGGAAGGACGTGTCGGCGTCGGTCATCGGTGCGTTCCTTTGCGAACGAGTGGGCGGTTGGAGGGCGAAGCGCACCCGGCCGCGACGTCGATGCGGCCCCGGGGCGGTCCGGCCGAAAATCCCGTCCACTGTCTCGTCTCGGCGGGCGGAACGACCGAGCGCCGCGCCAACGGCGGCGAAGTCGTCTCCCGATCACCCGCGTGGCCGGCACCCGTGACATCTCTCCCCGGCTCGGATCGGTCCGCAGCGCACGAGGACGTCGGCGGCCCTCACCCGCCAGGTCGTCGTGGCGGTACGAAGGCATGGCGGGCGCGGCCGTCCGGGGGCCTCCTCGCTCCGGGGTGGCCCCCTCCACGTCCGACCCCCGTCTGCGCAGTCCGTACCGCTCGGACCGCTTCGGGGCGACCGAACGCACGAGGACCGCACATCAGGTGCGCCGGGTGGGGGACTCCTCCGGATCCATCGGTCCTGCGTCAGGGAGCGGACGGGCCCTGACGCCCTGGGAGGGCTCCTGGTGGCCGCCCGTGGCGATGATGCGCACCTCGTCCCGGTCGCTGATCTCGGCGCGGATGATGCCGGTGGCATCGGTGTAGACCGGATGGCCTCCGGACCCCGTGAGGTGCGTGCGCTCCACGACCACGACGTCCCGGGCCGAGCCCGTGCTGTCGGAGAACACCAGCTCGTATCGGAGTGGGCTCATTCACCCGATTTTACGCCGATC
The DNA here is from genome assembly GCF_042742855.1 of Streptomyces sp. NPDC058877. Taxonomy (NCBI): domain Bacteria; kingdom Bacillati; phylum Actinomycetota; class Actinomycetes; order Kitasatosporales; family Streptomycetaceae; genus Streptomyces; species Streptomyces sp. NPDC058877. The sequence continues at coordinate 6,631 of NZ_JBHYMF010000109.1, forward strand.
GGGCCGGGTCACCCCTGGGGAACCGCGTCGACCAGGGCGGCCAGTGCCTCGCCGAGGGCTCTCGCACCCGGCCCCGCCGGCCCACCCGGCTCGCTCATGTAGCGGTCACGGCGGATCTCGATCATCAGCGAGCTCACCCGCGGGTCGCGGCCGTAGTGCTCCAGCGGTACGTACGCGCCGGCGAAGGGGCTGTCGGTTCCGACACCGCCGAACCCGCCGAATGCCTCCCGCGCCGCCTCCAGCAGCGCGGGAGGCGTGTGGAAGGCGTCCGTGCCCAGACAGACCGGCGGACGCGGGCCGTCGCCGTGCAGCTCGTAGGGCAGCCGCTCGGTCGGGTAGGAGTGGACGTCGAGGATCACCGCGCGTCCCGTCGCCGCGAGGCGCTCCGCGACGGCGTCGCCCATCGCCCGGGCGTACGGGGCGAAGTACCGGTCGAGCAGCGGCGAGGCGTCGAACCCGCTCGGCCGCAGCAGTGCACGGTGGCTGGTGCGGGTGTAGACCGCGCCCATGCCGACCGACAGCATCTCCTCCCGTTCGTCCGGGAAGCGCTCGGGGTCGACGACGAGCCGCGAGAGCCGGTTGACGAACCGCCAGGGCTGCGTGCCGGCCGCGGAGGCGGCGACGGCGGCGATCTCCGCCGTGTGGGAGTCCGTGATGTGGTCCAACTCGCGGGCGAGCTCCTCGTCACCGAGCAGAATGCCCCGGCGCACCTCCGGGGGCACCTCGCGGGCGGAGTGCGGGACGTGGAGCAGGAGAGGGGAGTCGGGGGCGCCGTGCAGGAGCTGGAAACCGGGCGAGGAGCCGGAGGGGACGTCGGTCATGGGACGATCCTGCCGCCCACCCCGCCCATGTCGGGGCGAAACCGCTGGATAAGGTGGGGGAGGATGCGCCGCCTTACCGGGACTTCAGGCGCCGGACCGGGCCGATCGCCGAGCACGACGGGGCCCGGACGTCCGCCCGGTGCCCGCCCCGTTCCGTCCGGACCGCGGCAGCCGCCCCGGAAGTACCGTCCCCGAGAGCAGCGAATGAGTGCCGAAGCCGTCCTGAATCCCGAACCCGATCCCGATCTCGCCAGCGACGCCCCCGCTGTGGTACCGCGCCGCCCGCGCATCGCCGGCAGGGCTCCGGCCGGGCCCGCGCCCGGCGCCGCCCTCCACAGCATCAGCGCAGCGACCACCGCCCTGCTCGGCCTCGTCGCCATCGGGGCCTTGATCCACGAGCCGGTGCTGATACCGCCGCTCGCCGCCAGCGCCGCCCTGGTGCACTGCGCTCCCGCGCTCCCCCTGGCCCAGCCCCGGAGCGTCGTCGTGGGGCACCTCCTCGGTGCCGTTGCCGGGTACGCCGTGGCGACCGTGGCGGGGAACGGCAGCGCCTGGGCCGCCGCGGTCGCGGCGGGAGCCGCCCTCGCACTCACCACCCTGGCCCGCACCCCGCACTCGCCGGCCTGCGCGACCTCCGTCGTCATCGTGCTCCAGGCCCCCGCTCCCGGCAGGTTCGTCCCCTTGCTCTTCGGCGCCACCGTCCTGCTGGTGCTGACGGCGTTCGCCGCCTCCCGCACCCGGCGTTCGGCGCCGAGTTACCCCGCCTACTGGTGGTGATCCGAGGGCCGGTTCCGGCCCGCGCCCCGGCTGGCGACCGTACGCCCTCCCCCTGTTCCCGTGTGCGGGCGCCTGGGGCCCGGTGCGCCCCCGGTGCCCCGCACCCCCGAGCGCCCTTCGTGCGGGTGATCGCGTCAGCTTGCGGTTGCTTCCGGTCGGAAACGACCGCCGGGCACCGGACCGTCCGGGACGGGCTGCCCGGGGGCGCTATCACACCCGTATGGCCTTCTCCCT
>NZ_JBHYMF010000109.1:8472-22710 GCF_042742855.1 Streptomyces sp. NPDC058877
GGACTTCGCCGCGTCCCTCGTCGTCTTCCTCGTGGCCCTCCCGCTCTGCATCGGCATCGCCGTCGCCTCCGGCGTCCCCGCCGAACTCGGTCTCGTCACCGGCATCGTCGGCGGCTTGGTCACCGGTCTCATGCGGGGCAGCAGCATCCAGGTCTCCGGTCCGGCCGCGGGCCTGACCGTGCTCGTCCTCGAAACGGTCCGGACCCTGGGGCTGGCCGCACTCGGCCTCGTCGTGCTCCTCGCCGGGCTGCTCCAGGTCGTCATGGGCCTATTGCGCTGGGGCCGTTGGTTCCGGGCCATCTCGCTCTCAGTCGTCGAGGGGATGCTCGCCGGGATCGGTCTCGTCATCGTGGCCGGCCAGTTCTACTCCGCCGTGGGGCTCGAAACCCCGGCTTCCGGACCGGCCCGGCTCACCGGACTGCCGGGCGCCGTGGGACGCGCACTGACCGTCACGGACGCCCTCGTCCCGTTCGCCGTGGCGGCCGGCACGATCCTCGTGATGGTCGGCTGGCGGCACCTGCCCCGTGGGGTGCGGGCCGCCCCCGGAGCGCTCGCCGCCGTCTTCCTCGCGGCCCTGGCGACCGCCCTGCTCGACCTGCCGGTCGCCACCGTGCGGGTGAGCGGGGTGCTGGACGCCGTGCGCCTGCCGAACGCGGACGACCTGGCCGGGGTCGACCTCGCCCTGCTCGGCACCGTCCTCGCCTTCGTGCTGATCGCGTCGGCGGAGTCCCTGTTCAGCGCGGCGGCGGTGGACCGGCTGCACGACGGCCCGCCCACCGACTACGACAGGGAACTGCTCGCCCAGGGGGTCGGGAACAGCGTGTGCGGACTCCTCGGTGCGCTTCCGATGACCGCCGTGATCGTGCGCAGCTCGACCAACGTCCAGGCGGGCGCCAAGACCAAGGCGTCCCGGGTGCTCCACGGGGTGTGGCTCCTGCTCTTCGCCGTCCTGCTGCCCGGCGTCCTGGAGCACGTGCCGCTCGCGGCGCTCGCCGGGATCCTGGTTCACGCGGGCTGGAAGCTCATCCCCTTCAAGGGGGTCGTCTCCCTGTGGCGCAGCCATCGCGGCGAGGCGCTCGTCCTGGTCGTGACCGCCGTGGCGATCGTCACCTCCAACATGTTCGAAGGCGTTCTGATCGGGCTCGCGGTGTCCGTCGCCAAGGCGGCCTGGGACGCTTCGCACCTCCGGGTGGACCGCACCGAAGACGGCGACGGGGCGGTGCGCGTCGGCCTGTCGGGCACCGTGACCTTCCTACGCCTGCCGAAGATCCTCGACACCCTCGAAGCGCTGCCGCGCGACCGCCCCGTCGTCCTCGACCTCTCAGGACTCCACCACGTGGACCATGCCTGCCGGTCCGCCCTGGAGTCCTGGGCCGATCGTCACCGCACGACCGGCGCCGCCTTCGTGCACCTCCACGGACCGGTCACGACAGGCCCTCCGGGCGGGCAGCGATGAAGGAGGGGCGTCGGACCGGGGCGGCGAAGGGGGCCTCGGGGAGGTTCTCGACGCTGTTGAAGACGAGGAACACGTTGCTGCGCGGGTACGGGGTGATGTTGTCGCCCGAGCCGTGCAGGGCGTTGCAGTCGAACCAGGTCGCCGAGCCCGCCGGACCGGTGAAGTGCCGGATGCCGCAGGCGTCGGCGAAGGTGGTGAGTGCCTCGGGGGAGGGGATGCCGGCATCCTGCATCTTCAGCGACTGCTTGTAGTTGTCCTTGGGCGTCTCGCCTGCGCAGCCCAGGAAGGTCCGGTGCGAGCCTGGCATGATCATCAGGCTGCCGTTGGTGGTGTGGTTCGGGGTGAGGGCGATCGACACCGACACGGTCCGCATCTGGGGCAGGCCGTCCTCGGCGTGCCAGGTCTCGAAGTCGGAGTGCCAGTAGAAGCCGCTGGCGCCGAAACCGGGCTTGACGTTCACCCGCGACTGGTGGACGTAGACGTCGGAGCCGAGGATCTGTCGGGCGCGCCCGACGACCCGGGGGTCCTCGGCCAGCCGTCCGAAGACCTCGCTGATCCGGTGCACCTCGAACACGGAGCGGATCTCCTGGGAGCGGGGCTCGACGATGGCCCGCTCGTCCGCCCGCACGGCGGGGTCGGTGACCAGTCGGTCCAGCTCGGCACGGAGCTCGTCGACCTCGTCGGGGGTGACCAGCTCGTCCACCGTGACGAAGCCGTCGCGGTCGTACTCCTCCAGTTCCCGGGCCCAGAAGGGGCCCGGCGTGCCGGGCTCGGACCAGACCACGGGGTCCTTGCGGCCGATGAGTTCTTCCTTGGGGCCGCGGGTGGGGTAGAGGTCGACGGGACGGGTGGGTGCGGAGGCCATGGGGCGGAGCGCCTTCCTTTCGCGTACGGGGGTCGTCGTGGTTCTCAGGCCGGGTCGGGTTCGGTGAGGAGCGGGTAGACGCCGTTCTCGTCGTGGTCCTCCCGCCCGGTGACGGGCGGGTTGAAGACGCACAGGCAGCGGAAGTCCTGCAGGACCTTGAGGGTGTGGCGCTCGTGTCCGTCGAGCAGGTACATCGTTCCGGGCGTGATCGTGTACGTGCGTCCGGTCTCGTGGTCGGTGAGTTCGGCCTCGCCGGCCGTGCAGACCACGGCCTCGACGTGGTTCGCGTACCACATGGACGTCTCGGTGCCGGCGTACAGCACGGTCTCGTGCAGGGAGAAGCCGACCCGCTCGCGGGCCAGGACGATGCGCTTGCTCTCCCAGGTGCCGGAGGCGGCCCGCACGTGCCGCTCGGTGTTCTCCAGCTCGTCGAAGGTGCGGACGATCATGGATGGTGGCCTTTCTGCGGAGGGATGGTCAGGCGTCGCGACGGTCGGCCGCGTGGCGGACCGAGCGGGCCAGGATGCCGAGGCCCTCGTCGAGCTCGTCGTCCGTTGCGGTCAGCGGGGGCAGCAGCTTGACCACTTCGCCGTGCGGCCCCGAGGTCTCCAGGAGCAGACCGGTCTCGAAGGCGCGACGGCACACGGCTTCGGCACGCTCCCCGTCGGCGAACTCCAGACCCCAGACGAGGCCCCGGCCACGGACCGCGATGCCCATGCGGTCGTCGTCGCACAGGTCCCGCAGCGCGAGTTCCACCCGGTCGGCCCGGCCGAGGGTCCGCTGGCGCAGGGCGTCGTCGCGCCAGTACGCGTCGAGGGCGGCCGTGGCGGTGACGAAGGCGGGGTTGTTGCCGCGGAAGGTTCCGTTGTGCTCGCCCGGACCCCAGAGGTCGAGCTCCGGACGGAACAGGCAGAGCGACATGGGCAGGCCGTAGCCGCTGATGGACTTGGACAGGGTGACGATGTCGGGCGTGATGCCCGCCTCCTCGAAGGAGAAGAAGTCACCGGTGCGCCCGCAGCCCATCTGGACGTCGTCGACGATGAGAAGCATGTCGTGCCTGCGGCAGAGGTCGGCGAGCTCGCGCAGCCACTCGGCGCGGGCGACGTTGACGCCGCCCTCTCCCTGGACCGTTTCGACGATGACCGCCGCGGGGTGGTCGAGGCCGGAGCCGGGGTCGTCGAGGAGCCGCTCGAACCAGAGGAAGTCCGGCGTCTGACCGTCGAGGTACTGGTCGAAGGGCATCCGGGTGGCGTGCGGGAGCGGTACTCCGGCCCCGGCGCGCTTGGCGGCGTTGCCGGTGACGGCCAGCGAGCCCAGCGACATGCCGTGGAAGGCGTTGGTGAAGGACACGACCGTCTTCCGGCCGGTGACCTTGCGGGCGAGCTTGAGGGCGGCCTCCACGGCGTTGGTTCCGGTAGGGCCGGGGAACATCACCTTGTACGGCAGGGCGCGGGGCTCCAGGACCGTCTCGCGGAAGGTCTCCAGGAAGGCGCGTTTGGCGGTCGTCGACATGTCGAGGCCGTGGGTGATGCCGTCGTCGGCGAGGTAGTCGAGCAGCGCGCGCTTGAGCACCGGGTTGTTGTGGCCGTAGTTCAGGGAGCCCGCCCCGGCGAAGAAGTCGAGGTAGGGGCGCCCGTCCTCGTCGTACAGTCGGCTCCCACTGGCGCGCTCGAAGACGACCGGCCAGGCGCGGCAGTAGCTGCGGACCTCCGATTCGACGGTCTCGAAGACGGAGGGGGCGATGTCGGTCAGGGACACGGAGTCTCTTCTCCAGGATGTGGTGCGGGGAAAGGGGCGGGAAGTCGGTTCAGGAGGTGCGGGCACCGAGCGGGCCGATGCGGTACAACACCTCTGCGTCGTGTCCGGACGCAGGGAAGGCGTCCGACGGGAAGAGGACCTCGCGGGTGAGGTCCGCCCCGTGCCGGCGTGCGTATGACCGGAACAGCCGGTCGGACGCGAGGTTTCCCGGAGTGACGGTCGCCTCCAGCCGGTCGAATCCGTGGCTGTCCGCGACCTGTGCGGACAGAGCGTCGAGCAGGGTCCCGGCTACCCCGTTTCCGCGGTGCGAATCCTCCACGGCGACCTGCCAGACGAAGAGCGTCTCGGGAGCGTCGGGCCGCAGGTAGCCGGTGACGAAGCCGACCGGCTGCCCGGAGGCGTCACGGGCGACGGCGGTGGTGCCGGCGAAGTCGCGGCACCAGAGCAGGTAGCTGTACGGCGAGTTGAGGTCGAGCTCGCCCGAGTTCCGGGCGATCCGCCACAATGCAGCGCCGTCCGTGATTTCGGCCGGGCCGACGGAGACGGCGGCCGGGGACATCAGGGGGGCAGTGGTCATGTGGGCCGAAGCTACCGAGCAGCCCGCGGAACTTCCTGGGGTGAAGGCCTTGTTCGGCGGTCGGTCTTCGTGATAGGTGCACCGGGGACGCTTGGGACGGGAATCTCTCTTCCCCGGCGCGTCAAAAGTGAATCAAGCTGGGCAATTCCACCGTTTGTAACGGATGAGTAACAGCTCTGTTTCCCGAGGCGGGGCTCCTTAAGAAGGTGAGAACATCCGGGTTTTCCTGTTTGAGGGCTCCGGAAGCGGGAAGCCGGGCCAGGAGGTCCCCTGACCCGGCTCCCGTCGCGCGGACGGTGCTCCTCGTGTGGTCTTCCGTGTGCGCTGGCGGGGGGCTACCAGATGGCCTCGACCCATTCGGGGTGGTCGATGAACGGGTTCCGGTTGCCTTGGTAGGTGGAGTAGATGACGTCGTTGCGGCGCTCCTCGAAGGCGCTCGGCGGATCCTGCTCGTTCCACTGCTTCAGGACCGAGAGCCGGCCGTGGAAGGGCGTGCTGCCGTTGGAGGAGGATTCGTTGGGCTCCAGGTCGGGCCAGGCGTCGTCGCCCTCGTAGCGAACGGCCATGTAGAGGATCATGCGGGCCACGTCCCCCTTGTCCGCGTCGCGCGGCTCGAAGGAGTTGCTGTCCGTGTAGCTGCCGGGGGCGCCGCTGACCGCGCTGCCGCCGTTGTCCCAGTCCTTGTTCCCGCGGATGCTGTTGACCTGTACGTCGCAGGCGCGCAGGTGGTGCAGGTCGGTGCCCGGGCCGGTCGAAGTGCCGAAGTCGCCGTGGGACTTGGCCCAGGTGTGCTCGCGGTTCCAGTCACCCACGCTGCCCCCGTTGAGGGACTTGCTCCGTGAGGTGCCGCTGTACAGCAGGATGACGTTGTTGGTGTTGTTCGGATCTTGGTCGGTGTTCTTGAGTGCGTTCCAGACCGCGGAGTAAGAGATCTTGTTCTGCTTGCTGATGATGGTGTGCAGTGAGGACTTGAGGTTCGTGCCGCTCTTGCCGATCGCGTCCTTGTAGTACGTGCTGTCGTACGCGGTCGTCGTGGCGCTCGCGGGGGTCGCGGCGACCGTGGGGAGCGTGACGCCGACGAGGGTGGCGGCTGCCGCCGCCGCCCACGCCTTCCATCTGCCGATCCGCACAACGGACATGGGGGGCCCTTTCCCGGGGAGGGTACGCGCGGGATGACCGGTGCCCGCTCAACGGCGCCGGTGTCTACGCGTGTTGACTTGATGTCACCGGGAGGGTCGCACACGTCAGGTACCTGTCATGTAACGGGAAGGGGGCCGTTCCGTGACGTTCTCGCATAGGTCGGAGCCGCCCCGCTTTCCGGGTGTTCACGGAGGCATCAGGCGCCCCGGGCGTCCACCGGCACCCCCTTGGGCTCCTTGATCCGCTTCATGATGATCTGCGAATTGACCTCGGTGACCCCGGTCAGCGTCGTCAGTCGTTCGATCCACAGCCGCTCGTACGCCGCCAGGTCCGCCACCGCGATCCGCAGCAGGCAGCCCGGGCTCCCGAACAGGCGATAGGCCTCGATCACGTCCGGCACCTCGCGGAGGGCCTCCTCGAAGGCCTCCACCGTCTCCCGGTCGCGTCGCACCTCCACCGAGACGAGGACCTCGAAACCGCGCCCCACCGCCTCCGGGTCGATGATCGCCCGGTAGCCCCGGATCACCCCGTCCTGCTCCAGCTGGCGCACCCGGCGCAGGCAGGGGGAGGGGCTGAGTCCGACCCGCTGGGCCAGCTCCTGGTTGCTCAACCGGCCGTCGTTCTGAAGCTCGCGCAAGATATGGAGATCGATTCGGTCCATGGCGCAATTGTCTACCACGATCGAAGGGGGCAAGGGTCGATTTCGCAATCGTCTTGCGTGCCACCTGCCCTATCGTTGCGGGTGCAGGTGACATGGGTACGGAGTGAGGGCGGCAGTCATGAAGCGGACGAACGACGGGGGAGCGCGCCGGATCGTCGTCATCAGCACGGGCGGCACGATCGCCAGCCGCTGGCAGGGCACCGGCTATGCGGCCGATGCCTCCGGCAGTGACGTGCTGGCCACCGCCCCGCTTCCCGAGGGCGTCACCGTCGAGGTCGTCGACCTGTTCAACGTGAACAGTTCCCGCATCACCGCGGCCCACCAGCTCGCCCTCCTCCGCACCGTCCACGAGACCCTCGCCGACCCCGGCGTCGACGGCGTCGTGGTCACCCACGGCACCGACACCCTGGAAGAGACGGCCTTCCTCCTGGACCTCCACCACGCCGACTCCCGGCCGGTCGTCCTGACCGGCGCCCAGCGGCCCTTCGGCACCGGCGACGGTGACGGCCCCGGCAACCTCTACGACGCGCTCCAGGTCGCCTCCACCGTCCGCGACCTCGGTGTCCTCATCGTCTTCGACGGCCGTGTGCACGCGGCCCGCGGCACCGTGAAGACCCAGACCCTCGCCGTCGACGCCTTCTCCGACCCCTCCACCGAGCGCCTCGGTCGCGTCGGCTTCTCCCGCGTCGACATCGAGCGGCAGCCGGAGCGCCCTGCTCCGCTCCCCCTCCCCGCCGCCGCGCGGACCGCGGCGCCCGGTGCGACCGGCCCCGACGCCGCTCCGTTGCCCCGGGTCGACATCATCACGCACCACTCCGACGGCGATCCGTTCCTCCTGAACGCAGCGGTTTCCGCCGGGGCCCGGGGGATCGTGCTCGTGGCCACCGGCGCGGGCAACGCCACCCCCGAGATCACCTCCGCCGTTGCGGAGGCCGTCGCCCAGGGCGTGCTCGTCGCCGTGACCACCCGGGTCCCCGCCGGGCCGCTCGCCGAGATCTACACCGGCGGCGGCGCGGTCGACCTCGTCGCTGCCGGTGCCCTGCTCACCGGCACCCTCCGGGCCGGGCAGGCGCGCATCGCGCTCCTCGCCGCGCTCCTCTCCGAGGGGGCCACCGGTGCGACGGACCCCGCCCGCCTGCGCCGACTCCTCGAAGGCCCCGTCCGTGCGGAGCCGACCCTCGCCACGGGCGGGTCCCGGTCCGCCTCGGCGGTCGCTGCCCGCGCCTGACCCGGGCACACTCCAGAACGCCGGCCCGCGGGCGGAACCCCCGCCGTTCCGCCCGCGAGCCGGGACCACATGTGCGCATCGGCGCGCCCGCCCGCAGCCGCCCCCGCTCGGTGCCGGAGCCGTCCGCCGCTCCCGCCCGGCGCCCGGGAGGCCGACAGCCGCGCCGCCGAAGGTGCGGTCCGCCCTTGCTCGCCCCTGCCCCTCCCCACCTTTCCGCCCCGCCCTTCCCGAGGACTCCCCATGGCCCCCGCACCGGTCCCGCACGCCCTTCCCGTTCGCCGCGAGCACGATCTGCTCGGTGAGCGGGACGTCCCCGCCGATGCCTACTGGGGCGTCCACACGCTGCGGGCCACGGAGAACTTCCCGATCACCGGCACCCCCATCGCCGTCTACCCCCTGCTCATCGATGCGCTGGCCGCCGTGAAGGAGGCCGCGGCGCGCGCCAACGAGGAGTTGGGGCTGCTTTCCGCCGCCAAGGCGGACGCCATCGCCGGCGCCTGCCGGGAGATCCGCAACGGACGGTTCCACGACCAGTTCGTCGTGGACGTCGTCCAAGGCGGAGCGGGAACCTCGACCAACATGAACGCCAATGAGGTCGTCGCCAACCGGGCCCTGGAGCTCCTCGGCCACGCCAAGGGCGACTACGACCGGCTCCACCCCAACGAGGACGTCAACCTCGGCCAGTCCACCAACGACGTCTACCCGACCGCCATCCGCATCGCGGCGATCGGCGCCGGCCGCGAACTCCTGAAGGCGATGGCCGTCCTCCAGGACGCCTTCGCCGCCAAGGCGCTGGAGTTCCGCGAGGTCGTGAAGATGGGGCGCACCCAACTCCAGGACGCGGTGCCGATGACGCTGGGCCAGGAGTTCTCCACCTACGCCGTGATGCTGGAGGAGGACCGCGGTCGGCTCGCCGAGGCGATCGAGCTGATCCACGAGATCAACCTCGGGGCCACCGCCATCGGCACCGGCCTCAACGCCGCTCCCGGCTATGCCGAGACCGCCCGTCGTGAGCTCGCGCAGCTCACCGGCCTGCCGCTGGTGACCTCGGTCAACCTGATCGAGGCCACCCAGGACTGCGGCGCCTTCGTCCAGCTCTCCGGGGTCCTCAAGCGCATCGCGGTCAAGCTCTCCAAGACCTGCAACGACCTCCGCCTGCTGTCCTCGGGGCCGCGCGCGGGCCTCGGCGAGATCAACCTGCCCCCGGTCCAGGCGGGTTCCAGCATCATGCCCGGCAAGGTGAACCCGGTGATTCCCGAGGTCGTCAACCAGGTCGCCTTCGAGGTGATCGGCAACGACATCACCATCACCATGGCCGCTGAGGCCGGACAGCTACAGCTCAATGCCTTCGAGCCGGTCGTCTTCCACGCCCTGTCGAAGAGCCTCCTCTCGCTGCGCGCCGCCTGCCTCACGCTCGCCGAACGCTGTGTGGACGGCATTACCGCGAACACCGAGGCGCTCAGGACGGCCGTGGAGAATTCCATCGGCCTCGCCACGGCGCTCAACCCCCACCTCGGCTACACCGCCGCCACGGCCATCGCCAAGGAGGCGCTCGCCACCGGCCGGGGAGTCGTCGAACTCACCCTGGAGAAGGGCTTGCTGCCCGCTCACCGACTTGCCGAGCTCCTCACCCCGGAGCGCCTCACGGGAACCCCGGGGCCGATCGGAACCTGAGTGTTCGAGCGGCCCTAGGACTGAAGTTACCCGTCGGTTTAGCGTGACTTCCCCGACGGTTGACAGTAGAACGTGTTCCCATTCTTTCGTGAGTGAGGAACAGCACGTGAATCAACTGCCTCTGTACGCCAACGGAATCGGCGGTCTCAGCCGCCGCCGTTTCCTCGCGGGAACAGGTTCCCTCCTCGGCGCCGCCGCCCTCATCGGGCATGCGGGCCCGGCCCGCGCCGAGACCCCCCTCGCCACCACTTCGATCCCTGCGGGCGCCCACGTCCCGGCACTGGTCATCGGCACCGGGTACGGCGGCTCCGTCGCTGCGCTCCGGCTCGCCCGTGCCGGCATCGACGTCCACATGGTCGAGATGGGCATGGCCTGGGACGCCCCGGGGTCCGACGGCGAGATCTTCGCCAACACCACCAAGCCCGACTACCGTTCCTTCTGGCTGCGGACCCGCACCAAGCAGCCCCTGAGCAACTTCCTCGGTTTCCCGCTCGACAAGGACGTCCCCCGGTACACCGGCATCCTCGACGCCGAGGACTTCGCCGGCATCACCGTCTACCAGGGGCGCGGCGTCGGCGGCGGCTCCCTCGTCAACGGCGGCATGGCTGTCACGCCGCGCCGCGAAAACTTCGCCGCCATCCTCCCCACCGTCGATGCCGCGGAGATGTACGCCACGTACTACCCGCGCGCCAATGCCGGACTCGGCGTCACCGAAGTGGACCAGGCCTGGTGGGAGAGCGCTTCCTGCTACCAGTACGCCCGTGTCGGCCGCAAGCACGCCGAGCGCTCGGGATTCCCCTTCGTCTTCGTGCCGAACGTCTACGACTGGGAGTACATGAAGCGGGAACTCGCCGGCGAGGTACCGAAGTCGGCCCTCGCCGGCGAGGTCATCTACGGCAACAACCACGGCAAGAAGAACCTGCAGAAGACCTATCTCGCGCAGGCCGCCTCCACCGGCCGCGTCACGATCTCCGCGCTGCACAAGGTCACTTCGGTCACCCCGGCGTCCGGCGGTGGCTACACCGTGGCCATCGACCAGATCGACACCACCGGGGCGACCCTCGCGAGCAAGACCGTCACCGCCGACAAGGTCTTCTTCGCCGCCGGCAGCGTCGGCACCAGCAAGCTCCTGACCCGTCTCAAGGCCATCGGCGCGCTCCCCGCCCTCAACGACCAGATCGGCAAGGACTGGGGCGACAACGGCAACGTCATGTGCGGGCGCGCCAACCACATGTGGGACCCGACCGGCAAGCTCCAGTCGGCCATGCCCACCGCAGGCATCGACAACTGGGACGCGGGCGGTGCCTTCGCCGAGGTCGCCCCGCTGCCCACCGGCATCGAAACCTACGCCTCGTTCTACCTTTCCATCACCAAGACCCCGCACCGCGCCGAGTTCACCTGGAACCCGGCCACCGGGAAGGTCGACCTCAGCTGGGAGAGGGCCTGGAAGCAGACCTCGATCGATGCGGCGAAGACCATCTTCGACAAGATCAACGCCAAGGAGGGGACGATCTACCGCACCGATTTCTTCGGCGCGTACAAGATCTGGGGCGACCACCTCACTTACCACCCGCTCGGTGGCGCAGTCCTCGACCGGGCGACCGACAACCACGGTCGGCTCCACGGCTACACCGGTCTGTACGTCATCGACGGCGCCCTCATCCCCGGCAACACCAGCGTCAACCCGTTCGTCACCATCACGGCCCTCGCCGAACGCAACATCGAGCGGATCGTCACGGAGGACTTCTGACGGGTGGTGCGGACGGGCCGGCCGGTGCCTCTGGTCGGCCCGTCCGGGGGCGTTCCTCAGTGCGTCGGCAGCACGCACACCGCGTCGAGCCCGAGCACCCGGTTGAGCCGTCCGAACGCCAGCCAGGAACCCAGGCTCATCGTCAGCTCCACGATCTCCGCCTGGCCGTAGTGCGCGGTCATCCGCCCCCAGAACTCCTCGTCGAGGCCGTGGTGGTCGAGCGCGTACCGCTCCGCGTACTCGGCCGCGAGCCGCGTCCGTTCGTCGAAGGCCTCCGAGACCTCCGTCTCGCGCCAGGCCGCGACCAACTCGTCGAAGCCCTCCTCGACCTTCTCCCCGTCCCGGTCGGTGCGCCAGTCCAGGCAGAATCCGCAACCGTTGATCTGTGCGATCCGCAACCGCGCCGCCTCGAACTCGCGCAGCCCCAGGGTCGTGTGGGAGTACACCGACAAGGAGAAGTTCGCCGCCGCCGTTCCGATCTCGGGGACCATCTCGCCCCACACATAGCCGATCGGCTCCTGCCCCTCGGGAATGTCGATGATCACTTCAGGCTCCTTCCCAGCTTCCCGACCGCCGGTCGCAGCGGCACGTCCAATGCGTCGTACAGCCCCGGCTCCGCAGCCACCAGCCAGTCGATCGCCCCGACGAGCCGCCCCACGGCCGTGGCGTTCCCGCCCGCCGACCGGTTCTCCCCCTCGTCGGTCGCCGTGACCGTCACCTCGATCCGCGGACTTCCCTCGACGACCACCCGATGGGCGCCCGCCCCGTCGGGCGGCACGGGCCAGTCCGGCGCGCACGAGGGGTGGATGCGGGTGACGTGCTCGATCACGATGCGGGGCTCCCCGCCCACGATGCCCTGCACCTCGAAGCGGACCGCGCCCTGCGTCCCCGCCTCGAAGGAGCCCATCGTCCGCGTCCTGACCGTGGTCTCCAGGGGGCGCCGTTCCACGGCCTCGCGGATCTCGTCGAGCGTGGCGCCGAGGGCGCGGGCCATCAGCCGGATCTGTCCGCCCCAGATCATGGTCGGCACCGAGGGCCACAGCATGGGCGGTTCGTATGCCATGGGGCGGCCCATCCCTACCAACTCCCGGACGGATTCCTCCTGCTCGTACGTCGAGTAGTCGAAGATCTCCTGACAGCGGATCGTCTCCACGGTGGCCCCGAGGCCGCTCACCAGCAGCGGCAGCACGTCGTTGCCCCAGCCCGGGTCGACGCCGGACACGAAGAGCGAACCGCCCCCCTCGGCGACGGCGGCGAGGACCGGATCCCGGAACTCGGGGGGCGCGTTGAGCTGGTCGTACAGTGGGTACAGGGCGGGCGTCACGACCGCCGCCCCCGCCGCCACCGCCCGTGTCACATCGGCGAGCGCCCCGTCGGGCCGGGTGTCGCCGGAGGCCGCGTACACGACCGCCTCGGGCCGTCCGGCGAGCACCGTGCCGACGTCGTCGTCCGCCACCACCCCGAGATCGCGCCCGAGCCCCGCGAGTCGGCCCGCGTCCCGGCCCACCTTCACGGGGTCGGACACCAGCACGGCCGTGAGTTCGAGGTCGGGATGGGCCTCCACTGCGCGAATGGCCGCCCGCCCGACGTTTCCGGTACCCCACACCACCGTCCGAATCATGCGCGGAGGGTAGCGCCGGCTCCCGGAGGTTCCCAGTCCCGCGACGACCAAATCTGACGATCCGTCAAAAATATTCCAAGGGGGCTCTCACGTCAGGCGCAAGGTCACGAAGGGGATGGTGTCGCCCGGCAGCACGTACCGCTCCACCTCCACGAAGCCGCGCGCCAGTGCGAACCGCAGACCCTCCTCGTTCGAGGCCAACACCACCGTCTCCACCCCCGCGCCGCCCAGCGTCCGTGCGTGCGCGAGCCCCCGCTCGTACAGGGCCGTTCCGAAACCACGGCCGCGGAACCCGGGCAGCGTCCGTGCGATGACGGTCGCCGCCGGTGTCTCCCCGTCCGGCGGGCGCACCGTCGAACACCCCACGGGCGCACCGTCGGAGTACGCCACGTCCAGCCGGTTCCGGCCCGCACGCTCCCGCACCTGCTCCGACGAGAGCACCGCGGTCGGGACGATCGCGTTGTGCACGGCCCGCCAGTCTTCGAGCTGCTCTTCGGTCCGTGCCCGTTCGACGAGGAGATCCTTCATCCCCGGAGCCAAGCGGGACCGGCGCGAGCAGTCAACCGCGTTTCCGCCCGCCGGACCGACGCGACCGTACGGGTGAGGGCGTGACCGGGGCGACAGCGCCGCCCGCCGAACGGGTACGGATCGCAGCACCACCCCGCCCCAGGAGGATGCCGTCCCATGCCCCTGCCCAAGGGCACCCCCGTACTGCTGAGCGCCGGCACGCTGTGTGCGGCCCTGCTGCTCGCCGGCTGCACGGGTGCTGCCCCGCCCCCGCGTTCCACCCCCGCCCCGGCGTCCGCGGCCACCACCGGCGACGGCCGCCCCGTTCCCGCGCCGGCCGGCGGCGAACCCGCCGCGCTGCGGATCCCCGGCATCGGAACCGCCACTCAGGCCCGTGTGCCCGACGGCACCACCCAGGCGCTCGTCGTCACCGGTGCCGCCCCCGACTCCTCCACGGCCCTCGCCACCCTGTACCAGCGGGACCCGGCCGGCCCCTGGGTCGTGGCCGCCGGGCCCTGGCCCGCCCACAACGCCCTCCGCGGTTGGACCGCCGACCACAGCGCGGGCGACCTGCGCACCCCCGTCGGCGTCTTCCGGCTCAACGACGCCGGCGGCCGACTTCCCGACCCCGGCGCCCGCCTCCCGTACGACCAGGACGAGGAGTTCGCCATCAGCGGCACCGGCTTTTCCGGCGAACCCCTCGAAGGCTCCTTCGACCACGTGATCGCCATCGACTACAACCGGGTGCCCGGACGCACCCCGCTCGACAAGGAGCGCCCCCTCGGCGCCCACCAGGGCGGCGGCGTCTGGATCCACGTGGACCACGGAGGCCCCACCCAAGCCTGCATCGCGCTGGAACGTGAGGCGCTGCGCCTGCTCCTGCGCGCCCTCGATCCGGCCGCGGAACCCGTCGTGGTGATGGGCCCGGCCCCCGCACTCGCCCGGTGACGGACGCGCCCACCCGGGAGCCCGCGGTGCCGGGCGCGGGAATTGCCGAGCGC
>NZ_JBHYMF010000110.1:0-22694 GCF_042742855.1 Streptomyces sp. NPDC058877
CCCCGGGGCTTCCGGGGTGACGCCCCTCGCGCCGTGTGGTGGCGGAACCGTGCGGAGTCCGGGGTCAGCGACCGTGACGGATCAGGGTGCGGACCATGCGGCAGGTGGCGTCGGAGGGCGGGTGGATGCCGATGTGGTCGGCCGTGCTGCGTATCGTCGCGTTCGTGGCCTTCGACGGGACGTAGACGCCGGCGTCGAGGAGGGCGATCGCAAGGCGCATGGCCTTCAGGCGGCGGTTGTGCGACACGTACCACTCGCGGGGCCGTCCCGCGGGGAGCGGCTTCTTCCGGAGCGGCTTCCAGGGTTCGATGGACGGCGTCCGGATCACGGCAAGAGCCATGGGCTACCTCCTGGCGAACGGTGGGTGCGGGCCCTCCCCGGGACCCTCACCTTCATCCCCCATTTTAGGGCCCCGCACTGACAATCGCCCCTGGCCAGAACGGGTTTGTGTGGTGGTGACGAGGGGCGCGGCAGGTACCGTGGCGCCATGGAGATCTGGATCAACCCCGCCTGTTCCAAGTGCCGCAGCGCCCTCACCCTGCTCGACGCGGAGGGCGCCGACTACACCGTGCGGCGCTACCTGGAGGACGTGCCGACGTCCGAGGAGATCCGGGAGGTCCTCAAGCGGCTCGCGCTCGAACCCTGGGACATCACGCGCACCCAGGAGGCCGTGGCCAAGGAGCTCGGGGTGAAGGAGTGGCCCCGGGACGCGACGGCCCGGGAGCGCTGGATCGAGGCGCTGTCGGAGCACCCCAAGCTCATCCAGCGGCCCATCATCACGGCGGAGGACGGCACCGCCGTCATCGGGAGGACCGAAGAGGCCGTGCGGGACGCACTGTCCCGCTGACCGGGGACCTCGCGGGGGCGCAGGGCGGTCGGGGAACCGGGAGGCGCCCTCCGGAGGGGCCGGTCCTGCCGCCCCGACGGGGCCCGGAGGACCGGCCCGCCCGGTGTTTCCGTCACGGACCCGCACGGCGCTCCGCCTCCGTGAGGATCTCCGTGAGGCGCAGGCCGAAACGGGCGTCACAGGCATGGGGCTCGCCCGTGCGGGCTGCGGTGACGAGCGCGTCCACGGCCGCGGCGAAGGCATCCACCGCGCCGTTCCAGCGGGGCAGGTCGACCCGGCCCCGGGTGCCGTACAGGCTGAGGGCCGCCCCGGCCGCCTCCGGGGGTGCGCTCAGGGTGAGCGTGGTCGTGCTGCTCGCTCCCGAAGCGTGGCGCAGCACCAGATGGCGGGTGTCGTCCGGGCCCGGAACGGCGGTGACCTCGGTGACGTCACCGAGGACCGGCAGGTAGACGGAGAGGACGTGCGGACCGACGTCCCAGAGGCCGCCCTTCTCCTTGCGCCAGGGCGAGGCCGCGTACGCACTGGCGGATCCCGGGCCGTAGAGGGAACCCAACCAGTGGGCCTCGCCGAGGAACCAGCCGCCCGCCGCGGCCCGTTCGTCGATCCAGCGCGCCGTCGGCTCCGCGAACCGCAGTGTGCAGAAGACCACCGAGGCGACCCCCGCAGCCGCCACCGCACCGGTCACCTCACGGGCGAGTTCCACCGTGGTGGCGACCGGCTTGTCGAGCAGGACGTGGCAGCCGGCCGCCGCCGCCCGGACGGCGAACGGCGCCTGGACGTCGGGCGGGAGCGCCAGGGCCACGGCGTCGCTCGCCTCGAACAGGGCCTCCACGTCCTCGTACGCGCGCGTGCCCGAGGCCCGGGCGAGCCCGGTCGCCGCCTCGGCGCGCCTGCCCCACACCCCGCTGAACGTGATGCCCGGGTGTCCGGCCAACGCGGGCGCGTGCGTCCGGGCCGCCCAGGGGCCGGTGCCGAGGAGTCCGATGCGGGGCTTCGAGCCCAGGTGCTTCGCCATGCCCCCAGTCTGCCGGCCGGCGGCGGGCCGGGACCGGCCGGCCCTCCTCCCCGCGGGACCCGCACGGACGGCCAACGGCCCCGAAACCCACTGGCGGGCATCCCCCGGGCCGGTGCTAGCGTTCCCGTGCCGGCCGCGGGACTCCGGTGCGACTTCCGGAACCTGCCTCTGAAGCAACGTCTTCGCTGTTCGTGCCCTCCTTCCCCGGCCGGCCCCCGGATCGGAAAGGCAAGGGCAGCATGTCCGAACTCGTCGCCGCCGAGGACGTCCTGCTCTTCGTGAACGCGGCCGTGACCGCCACCGGCCAGCGGGAGTTCCGTTCCTCCGCCGCCGAGCAGCACTTCTCGCTCGCCTTCCTCCACGCGTACGTGCGCGTCAACTACCGACCCGTGTACGCCGCCGCCCTCGCACTCGACATCAACGACCACAACGCCGCACTCGTCATCGAGCAACTGCTCCGCACTCCGGGGGAGGCCGAGCCGGGCGAGGGCCGGCTGATCGCCGCGCGCCTCGCGCTGCTGCCCCCGCAGCGGGCGTACCGACTGTTCGGGGCGCTGCGCACCGCCGGGGTCAACAACCGCCGGACCCGGGCGATCGTGCGCGAGTGGCTCGGGAACCGCCCCGATCCGGCGCTGGACGCGGTGAAGTACCGCAGCGGGTTGAAGACCGCCCTGCGGCACGTCCACGGGCGGCTGCCCGACCCCGAGACCGGGGACTTCCTCTTCTCGCCGGGGCGCCGGGTCCGCTACCAAAACCCCTTGCTCGACGCCCACCGCCGGGCGCACTACGAGCAGGGGGCGCTGTACGAGTTGCCGTTCACCGTTGCCGAGGGGTTCGCCGCGCGGCACGGGGTGCCCCGCGCGGTGTTCCTGGAGCGGATCGCGCCGCGGATGACGCGCCTGGAGCGGCTGCGCACGGACCGGGTGGCCGATCTGTCGGTGATGCCGCTCACCCGGCTCGCACTGTACGTGCTGGCGCTCCCGCTCGGGGAACGGGTGGCGCGGCGGGCGGAGCTGACCGCTGCGCTGCGGGCTGCGGCCCGGCGCGCGGCAGGTCCGTACGCCGGGAGTTGGGGGCGGGTGGCGGCCGTCCTCGACGACAGCTTCTCCTCCTCCGGCTCGGCGGTGAAGCGGCGTCGGCCGCTGGCCGTGGCGCTCGGTTGCCACTTCCTGTTGGAGGCGCTGGCGGCCCCGGGGGCGTACACCCCGTTGTGGACCTCGGGCGGGAGCGACGCCCTGCTCGTCCGCCCCTTCGGGCCGACCCCCCTCGGCCTGCGGGTCCTGGACGCCCTGGAGTGCGGTCCCGAGCGTCTGGTGATCGTTTCGGACGGCTGGGACAACGCCCCTCCGGGCCTCGCGGGCGAGGTGCTGCGGGTGTGGCGGTCCCGCCTGGACCGGGAACGGAGGACGAGCGTGGTGCATCTGAACCCCGTATACGACGCCGAGGTCTTCGACGTGCGGCGGCTCGCGCCGAGCGTGCCCACCGCCGGCATCAGGGACGCGGAGGACCTGGCGGCCCTGGTGGAGATCGCGCAGTTCGCCGAGGGCCGGACGGGCTTCACCGAGTTGCGGGCCTACCTGGACCGGCGGGTGGAACGGTTCCTGAAGGAGGCGGAGCGATGAGCCGGATCGATCTGACCGGACTCGACGTGCGGCCCTCCCAGGTGTGGGGCGCGGTGCGGCTCGTGCCGCTGGTGCGGGCCGAGCCGGTGCCGGGGCTGCGGCTGCACCGGGAGGTCTACGGGGGGTGGGGGGAGACCCGGGTCGACCTCGACGGGCGCACCGCGTACACCTCGTACGTGCCGCACGGCTTCGTCGCCGACTGGACGGGGGCGGGGGCGGAGGCCGCGGTGTACGGCACCCGGATCGGGAGCGGGGCGACGGACGGGGAAGAACGGTCGGGTGGCGGGGACGCGCGCAGGAGCGCGCCCGTCGCGATGCCCGACCTGGTGCCGGTGCGCCGGCTCTCCCGGATGGTCCGGCGGCGGCGCGGCACGGACGGCCGGGTCGAGCGGCGGCTGCGGTTCCTCCCCCTGCACCTGTCGCTGGAAGGCTACTTGGCGCTGCACTTCGGCGGGCCGTCGGTGGCCTGGGACGACATGTCCCGGGAGGCGGTGCGGCGGGGCCTGTCACCGCGGGCCGAGGCGGCGTACGCGGGGTGGGCGGTGCCCGGGCTCGCGGAGGCGCTGCGGGTCTTCGAGCTGCACCCGGGCCAGTGCGGACTGCTGTTGTACGTGGCCGACGCGCTGGCCGCGGCCTTCGTGGTGCCGCACCCGGAGGACTACCGCTTGCTGCATCCGACGCTGGTGGAGGACCTCTACGGGGAGCTGGTCCACCAGTACGCGCACTACGGTGCCCCGGTTCCGGAGTTCACGGCGCGGATCCGGGACGGGGCCGGTGGCATCCGCGACCTCGCGGACCTGCGGGCGGCGGCCCGGCAGCAGGAGCGGGCCTGGGCGGCGGCACACGACGGGGTGATGGCGCGGGACCTGAGGGAGGCGCCGTACGCCTTCGAGCGGGTCCGGCGGGCGGGCCCGTTCGAGCTGTACCGGTTCCTTCCGCCGTTCGAGCGGAGCGGGCGGGAGCAGCACATCGGTGAGGTGATCACCGACCGGAAGGGACGGGCCGCCTACCTGAAGACCTTCCGGCTCTCCGAGAACCAGATCCGGAAGGGGTACCTGCTGCAGCGGCTCGCGGGGTGCGACTGGCACCTCGGGCGGACCGCGGAGGCCCTCGGGACCTCGTACGCCGAGCTGGTCCGGCGGGTGAGGGGGGCGGGCCTCGGGGCGCTCCTCGACGCCCACGGGGTCGCACGGCGGTCGCGGGAAGTGCAGGAAGGCTGAGTAACACGGGGTTCACAAACGGGCAATCGACGGGAAATCCCGTGTTGCGAAGCTGCGGTCGAACAGAAACCGCGCAGTCAGCGCAGAGACCGCAGCTCCTCGCAGTGCCGCGAGCCGAGGCGGAACCCCGCAGCAGCACGCCATAAGGATGAGACCCGTGACCTTCAAGGCTGAGTACATCTGGATCGACGGCACCGAGCCGACCGCGAAGCTTCGCTCGAAGACGAAGATCATCGCCGGTGAGGGCCTCGCCTTCGACGAGCTGCCGATCTGGGGCTTCGACGGTTCCAGCACCAACCAGGCCGAGGGCCACGCGTCGGACCGCGTCCTGAAGCCGGTCTTCTCCTGCCCGGACCCGATCCGCGGCGGCAACGACATCCTGGTGCTGTGCGAGGTCCTCAACACGGACATGACCCCGCACTCCTCCAACACCCGTGCCGCGCTGGCCGAGGTCGCCACCAAGTACGCCGCCCAGGAGTCGATCTTCGGCATCGAGCAGGAGTACACCTTCTTCGACGGCGCCCGTCCGCTCGGCTTCCCGGCGGGCGGCTTCCCGGCCCCGCAGGGCGGCTACTACTGCGGTGTCGGCGCGGACGAGATCCACGGCCGCCCGATCGTCGAGGCGCACCTGGAGAACTGCCTCAAGGCCGGTCTCGGCATCTCCGGCATCAACGCCGAGGTCATGCCCGGCCAGTGGGAGTTCCAGGTCGGCCCGCTGGCTCCGCTGGAGGTCGCGGACCAGCTGTGGGTGGCCCGCTGGCTGCTCTACCGCACGGCCGAGGACTTCAACGTCTCCGCGACGCTCGAACCGAAGCCGGTGAAGGGCGACTGGAACGGTGCGGGCGCGCACACCAACTTCTCCACCAAGGCGATGCGCGAGGGCTACGACGCGATCATCACCGCGTGCGAGTCGCTCGGCCAGGGCTCGAAGCCGCTCGACCACGTCAAGAACTACGGTGCCGGCATCGACGAGCGCCTGACCGGTCTGCACGAGACCGCCCCGTGGGACGAGTACTCCTACGGCGTCTCGGACCGCGGCGCCTCGGTCCGCATCCCGTGGCAGGTCGAGCAGGACCAGAAGGGCTACATCGAGGACCGTCGCCCGAACGCGAACGTGGACCCGTACGTGGTGACCCGCCTCATCGTGGACACCTGCTGCGAGGCCCTGGAGAAGGCCGGCCAGGTCTGATCCCGGTCGCTTCCGCACCGCTTCCCGAGGGGCGCCCACCGCTGCACGCGGTGGGCGCCCTTCGTCGTGGAGCACGGGAAGCACGGGGAAGACGGTCGGCGGCTCCCCCGCGTCCGGCTCGGGCGGTCCGGCCGGACCGCGACCGCGACCGCGCCTTCGCCGGGAGGATCGGGGCCGGGCGACCGCGGGAAACGGCAAGGGCCCGGGCCGGGCGGCGAGCGCCGTGGCCGCGGCGTTCCGCCGCCGGCGGAATCCTCCGGGAGCGGAACTCCCTGGCCCCCCGCACGCCGGGCGGGCAGGCTCGGGCCATGAAGCTACTGATGCTCGGAGGCACGGAGTTCGTCGGCCGCGCGATCGCCGAGGCGGCCGTCGACCGGGGCTGGGAGGTGACGGTCTTCCACCGCGGCACCCACGCGCCCCCGGCGGGCGTCCGGGTGCTGACCGGGGACCGCACCGCAGCGGGGGGCCTCGCCGCCCTCTCCACCGGTTCCTGGGACGCCGTCGTGGACACCTGGTCGGCGGCGCCCTCGGCGGTGCGGGACGCGGCCCGGTTGCTCGCGGACCGGGCCGGCCGGTACGCGTACGTGTCGAGCCGCTCCGTGTACGCCTGGCCGCCCGCCGCCGGACTCTCGGAGGACGGTCCGCTGGTCGAGGGGTCCCCGGACGACGGGGAGGTGCCGTACGGGGAAGCCAAGCGGGGCGGGGAGCTCGCCGCCACCGCGGCCTTCGGCCCCGAGGGGGCGCTGCTCGTGCGGGCGGGCCTGATCCTCGGTCCGTACGAGAACGTGGGGCGGCTTCCCTGGTGGCTGGGGCGGATCGCACGGGGCGGGGCCGTTCTGGCACCGGGGCCGCGGACCCTGCCGGTCCAGTACGTGGACGTCCGCGACCTGGCGGCGTGGACGCTGGACGCGGTGGCGGCCGGGCTCTCGGGACCGTACAACCTGGTCTCGCCGCCCGGGCACACCACCATGGGCGAGCTGCTCGACGCCTGCGTGCGGGTGACCGGTTCCGGGGCCGCGCTGCGCTGGGCTCCGCCGGAGGCGGTCCTCGCGGCCGGCGCGGCGCCCTGGACGGAGCTGCCCGTGTGGTTGCCGCCGGGGGAGATGTTCGACGCCCTGTACACCGCCGACGTCTCGCGGGCGCTGGCCACCGGGCTGCGGTGCCGACCGGTCGAGGAGACGGTGGCCGACACCTGGAGCTGGCTGGAGTCGCTCGGCGGGGTCGCCCCCCACCGCGCTGACCGCCCGGCGGTCGGACTCGCCCCGGAACGGGAGGCAGAGGTCCTGGCGGCGCTCGCGCAGGGGTGAGGGCGGTCGCGGGGCGGCTCCCGCGCGGAAGTCTCCCCGGAGCGGCGAAGGCGCGCGGACCTGCCGGGAGTCGGTCGATCCCTTACGGTCGACAGGAACGCGCACGAACCGGAGGAACCGACGCCATGCCCGCCATTCCCGCCACCTCCGTCGCCAACCTCCGCGATCTCGGCGGCCTGCCCCTCGGTGACGGGCGCTCGGTCCGGCCCGGGCTCGTCCTCCGCTCCGCGCAGCTCGACCGGCTGGACCCCGCCGAGCCGGTGATCGCCGGCCTCGGCATCCGGACCGTCGTCGACCTCCGGACCGGGGTCGAGCGCGGCGAGCGGCCCGACCGCCTCCCCGCCGGCGCCCGACTGCTGGTCGCGGACGTCCTCGCCGACTACCTGGCCGACAGCGGGCTCCCGCCCGCCGCCCGCCTGAAGGCCCTGCTCGCCGACCCGGCGCTCGCCGAGGAGCACCTGAGCGGGGGCCGGGTCCGCGCGGCCTTCGCCCGGACCTACCGGACCTTCGTCTCCGGCGATGCGGCCCGTGCGTCCTACCGCGCCCTGCTCGGCGAGCTGGGCGCTCCGGGCGCGGGGCCACTGCTCTTCCACTGCTCCGCGGGCAAGGACCGGACGGGCTGGGCGGCCACGGTCGTCCTGTCGTTGCTCGGTGCGGACGAGGCGACGGTGCGGGCCGAGTACCTGTCGGTCAACCCGGCGGTGCGCTGGGCGTTCGCACCGATGGTCGAGGGGTTCACGGCCCAGGGCGGCGACCCCGAGCTCGCACTCCAACTGATCGGGGTGCTGCCGGAGTACCTGGACGCGGCGCTCGACGAGGTGGCGGTGCGGCACGGGTCGATGGAGAAGTACGTGCGGGAGGGGCTCGGCGTCCCGGACGGGGTGACGGAGCTGATCCGGGAACGGCTGACGGTCACCGCGGCCTGAGCTCCGCGGTCGGGACCCGGCGGGGCGGTCGGGACGGCCCGGGAGCACCACGACCGGAACCGGGGTGACCATCAGAAGAATCGCTCGTTCTGCTGAACGTGAGCACCCAGGATCTCCGTCCCGCGCCCGTGGGCCCCGTCGACGTCGAGCAGGCCGAGGCCGCGCTCGTCGAGAGCTATCCGCGGTTCGTCCGCATCGCCTACCTCGTCCTGCCGCCGGCCCTCGGCCGCAACCGCCGGGTGTTGACCGCACACGCGCTCGTCCAGCGGTCGCTGCCGCGCCGACGGGTTCCCGGCCCTGCCGTGCCCGGGCCCCGGCAGGCCGAGGACGCGGTCGATCCCGGCTATGCGTACGTGCGGGTCGAGGTGCTCCGACAGGCCCTGGTGGCCGGCCTTCCGCTCCGGCGGCTCGCGCTGCCGCAGCGGGCCCAGTTCCCGCCGCTGCTGCCGCACGTGTGGGGGCTCCGGCTCTTCCCGCGGGTGGGCGGCGCCGACGAACTCGCCCTGGACCAGAAGCTGTCCCGGCTCTCCGGTCCGGGCCGTGCGGCGTACGTGCTCCGCGGGCTGGAGCGCCAGGGCGATCCGGAGGTCCTGCGCGTGCTGGCCGCCGCCGGCGTCGAGGACCCGGCGGCGGCACTGGCGGAGGCGGACGGGCTGGAGGAACCCGGCGCGGCGGGGACGGACGCCACGGCCGGGGCCGACGGGCGGCCCGTTCCCGGCGCGAGCGGTGAGCGGGCCGGCCGCAACGGGGGAACCGAGGGGCCGGAGGGGGTGGCGGCCCCTTCCGGGGGGCCGGGCGGACCGACGGACGGCGCTCCCGGGGGGCCGGTCTTCCCCCGACGCCCCAGCGGCGCCACGCTGCTGGAGTCGGACGAGTTCGATCCCTGTGCGCTCCAGGCCCGACCGACCGATCTGATGCGCCGGCGCCAGCACACGAGGGCCGCGTTCGTCGCCGTCACGGCGCTCGTCGTGTGCGGCACGCTGCTCGGGCTCCCGGGGGACGGCTGGGGCAGGAACGGTGCTGCCGCCCCTTCGTACGCCCGCAACCCCGCCGCCGAAGCGGCCCTCGACCCCGCTGCGGTCAAGCGGGTGGGGCCCTCGGTGTGGCCGGGGGCGACCCGGCGGGACTTCTCCGCCTGGCCGGCGCGCGGCGGGCTGGCCGGGGACGGCGAACTCCTGCGGCGGGCGCTCGCCGTGTGGGCGCGGCCCGGTGCCTCCGTGCACGCGTCCGCGACGCCGGGGACGCCCGTCGGGCCGCCCATGGGGCCGCCGCAGTTGTTGTTCGCGGACCGGGTCGACGGGATGCGGGTGGTGCTCTTCCACGACGGGCTGCGGGCCGTGCGATACGCGGAGCCGGTGGAGGGGACGGCCGGGGCCGCCCTGGACTTCGCGCGGACGGACGGGGCCGACGCGGTCGGTTCGGCGGCGCTGGTCGTGTCCCGTGCGGCGGGCAACGTGCGCTATCTGACGGCCCCCTGGGTGCGGGAGACGGCCGTACGGGACCTCCTCTCGCCGGCGAAGGACCCGCGCCCGCTGCACCGGGACGCCACCGGGGTGACCGATCCCGTGCCGGGCTCCGCTTCCTCGGGTGCTTGCACCCGCTGGAACGCCCTGCGGGTGCGGGACGGTTCGGGGGTCCGGTTGCTCACCGACCTCGGCGAGTTGGCGCCCGCGCGGCTGCTGTGGGGCCCGCCGGCCTCTCCGGCGGACGCGACGGGGCGCGAGGCTCGGGAGGCCTGGGCGCGGACGGCGTGCCAACTGGCTGCGGTGCGGGCGCGCGGGGTGCGTTCGGTGAACGCGTGGCGGTTCGCGGAGCAGCCGCTCCCGGAGGGCGCCGGGAACGGAACCTGGCTGTGCACCCGTGCGGAGACCTGGCGGGGCACCGGCAGCCGGGTCCTGGCCCAGTTCCTCGTTCCGTCGCCGGAGGTTCCGGCCGCGCTCGCGGCCAGCTCGGAGGGGTCGTCGGCCTGCGGGGTGCGCAACCCCCGGATGCTCGCGGGCGTGTTGTGGCGGGCGCCGGGCGGCGACTGGTTCGTCCTGGCGGCGGGCAGCAGGGACTTCACGTCCCTGCGGGTCTCGGGCGGGGTGGAGGCCAGGGGACGCGGCCCGTTGCTGGTGGTGCCGGCGGAGGCGGGCGCGCGGGCGGACCTGGAGGGGACGCTGCGGGACGGGACGCACTGGACCGCCCTGCGCTGAGGAGGGGCCAAAAAGACGTCGCACGGACCTGTTGCCAGCGCCCTACCCCTCAGTACATTGACGTCATGTCTAATACGCAGCCTGCACCGGTGGCGTCGGAGCACGTCGAGCTCAAGGCCCGCAAGGTCTCCTTCGACTGGGAGGAGACACCGCTCCACTGGGTACCGGGCGACCCCTTCACCACCCACACCATCAACGTGCTGCACCTGCTCCTGCCGGCCGGTGAGCGCTGGTTCGTGCACGTCTACAAGCAGGCGCTCCCGCACATCACCGACGACCGGCTGCGCGAGGACGTCATCGGCTTCATCGGCCAGGAGGCCATCCACTCCCAGGCCCACGACGACGTCCTCCCGCACCTGCGGAAACTGGGGCTCGACCCCACTCCGTACACCGCACAGATCGACTGGTTCTTCGAGAAGCTCCTCGGGGACCGGACCCTGCCGCCCGGTCGACCGCGCCGCTGGTGGCTGAGGGAACGGGTCGCCCTGATCGCCGCCATCGAGCACTACACCGCCTTCCTGGGCGACTGGGTCCTCAACGCCGAGGCACTCGACCGGGTCGGCGCCGACCCGACGATGCTGGACCTGCTGCGCTGGCACGGCGCGGAAGAGGTCGAGCACCGGGCCGTCGCCTTCGACCTGTTCATGCACCTCGACGGCGGCTACCGGCGCCGCGCCCGCACCTGGGCGCTCGCCTTCTCCACCCTCGTCTTCCTCTGGCAACGGGGCATCCGCTTCTTCATGGAGAACGACCCCTCCCTGCTCGACCCGAAGGCCTCCTTCGCGGACTTCGTCCGCAAGGGCCGCCAGGGCCTGCTGCCCTCCACCCCGGCGATGCTGCGCTCGGTCCCCCGCTACCTCAGCCGCTCCTACCACCCCACCCAGGAGGGCGACACCGCTCAGGCCATGGCCTACCTGGCCGCCTCCCCCGGCGCCAACGGAGGCCGCTGATGCCCCGGTTCACCACCATCGCGCTCGTCGCCGGAGCCGCGCTGCTCGCCCGTCGCGCCGTCCGCAGCCGCATGTCCACGGCCCCGCTGTGGCCGATGCCCTCGCTCGACGAACCCGTGTCCGGGTACGGCCGGGGCAGCACCGTCCCGCGCAAGGTCCGGGTGGCCGGACGCACCGCCCCCGCCGAGGGCGTCGTCGAACTGCGCCTGGAGGGCGACGGGCTGCCCGCGTGGCAGCCGGGCGCCCACGTCGACCTCGTCCTGCCGTCGGGCCTCGTCCGGCAGTACTCGCTCTGCGGCGATCCGGCCGACGCCCGCGCGTACACGGTGGCGACGCGGCTCGTCGAGGACGGTCGGGGCGGCTCGCGCGAAGTGCACGAACGACTCCGGGAGGGCACGGAGATCGAACTCCGGGGCCCCCGCAACCGCTTCCCGCTCGTCGACTCCCCCGCGTACGTCTTCGTCGCCGGCGGCATCGGCATCACCCCGGTCCTCCCGATGCTGCGCGCCGCCGAGGCGGCGGGAGCGGACTGGCGGCTGGTGTACTGCGGGCGCAACCGGACCACCATGCCGTACCTGACCGAGGTCGAGGAGCTGGGCGGCGACCGGGTCACCGTGGTGGCCGAGGACGAGTCCGGCCGCCCCGACCTCGGTTTCCTCGCGCGGCTGGCCGCGGAGACCGCCGTGTACTGCTGCGGCCCCGAGGGCCTGATGGAGGCGGTGAGCGCGGCGATGCCGGACGGCAGGACACCGCGCCTGGAGCGCTTCACGGCCGCCGCCACCGGGGGCGGCACCGCCTTCGAAGTCGAACTGCGGCGCACTGGGCGCACGTTGACGGTGGCGGCCGATCAGTCACTGCTGGCGGCGGTGCGCCGGGAACGGCCCGACCTCACGTACTCCTGCCAGCAGGGCTTCTGCGGGACCTGCCAACAGCGGGTCCTGGAGGGCGAGGTCGACCACCGGGACGAGCTCCTCACCGAAGCCGAGCGGAAGGACTCGATGCTGATCTGCGTCTCGCGGTGCGCCGGGAAGCGACTCGTCCTCGACCTCTAGGGATCAGGGCAGCACCAACCAGTCCAGGGCCAGCGCGGTCAGCAGACCGCCGACCAGGAGCCAGGTGCCGAGGCGGGTGCGGCCGTTGCGGGAGAGCTCGATCACGATGCCGCAGAGGATCATGGCGAGGCCGTAGACGCCGACGACGAGGACGGACGTGCGGCTCGCGAGCCGCACCACGAGCACCACGGCGAGGGCGACCAGGAGCACGGACGCGGCGGCGACCCGCAGACGCCGCGCCTGCTTCGGCGTGAGCCCCTCCCCCCGGACCCCGTCGGGGACCTCCGACTCCTCGGAGGACGCGGGCGGTTCGGGAGTTCCGGGGGCCTTCGGGGCGGTGCCGGCCGCACGCCCCCCTCGGGTCCCGCGGACCTCGTCGGCCTCCGGGGCGTCGGCCGTCGGGGTGTCCTGGTCGGAAGCGCTCATGGGGCAGGAGCGTAACGGACACCGTTAGGCTGTTGGCATGACGACCGGGGTACGCCGCAGGATGGGCGTCGAGGAGCGCAAGCAGCAGTTGATCGGGGTGGCCCTCGAACTCTTCAGCAGCCGCTCTCCCGACGAGGTGTCGATCGACGAGATCGCCGCAGCCGCGGGGATCTCGCGGCCGCTGGTCTACCACTACTTCCCCGGCAAGCAGAGCCTCTACGAGGCGGCGCTGCGGCGGGCGGCGGACGAACTGGCGGCCCGGTTCGTGGAGCCGCCGAGCGGGCCGCTCGGCGCCCGGCTGCTGCGGGTGATGAGCCGCTTCTTCGACTTCGTGGACGAGCACGGGCCCGGTTTCTCGGCACTGATGCGCGGCGGTCCCGCGGTGGGCTCCTCCACGACCAACGCGATGATCGACGAGGTCCGACAGGCGGCGTACGAGCAGATCCTGGCGCACCTGGAGGTCGAGGCGCCCACCGCGCGGCTCGACATGGTCGTCCGCTCCTGGGTGTCGCTCGCCGAGTCGACGGCGCTGCTCTGGTTGGACGGGCGCCGGGTCCCGCGCACCGAGCTGGAGTTGCAGCTGGTGCACGACTTCGCGGCGCTGGCTGCGGTGAGCGCCGCGTACGACGCGGAGATGGCGGAGGTCCTGGTCCGGATCCTCGCGGACGAGCCGGCCGACGGCCCCTTCGGGGACCTGGTGGCCCGGCTCGCCGCGCTGCTCCCGTCCGCGACGCCCGTCGTGCCCGATCAACGCTTGCGGTAGGACGCCTCCAGGTCGCGCACCTCGGTGAAGAGGAGGACCCCGTCCGTCGTCTTGAGGTGTCGCGGCAACAGGTCGAGCACGGCTTCCGCGAGCCGCGCCTTGGCCCCTTCCGTACGGCCCGGCAGCAGGGCGATCTCGACGTGCACGCTCGCGGCGACGGCCCCGCCGTCCCCGACGACCGTCTCTTCGACCTCGCGGAAGCGGGTCTTGCAGTCCTCGACCGCGGCGTCGACGGTCTCCGCGACGAGCGGGTGCAGGGCGAGCGCGAAGCCGCGCCGGTCGAGGGGCGCGGAGTAGTCGACGGTGATCTGCGGCATGGGGTCACTCCTGGTGAGGGGGCTGTCTGGCCACAGACTTATGGTGTGGGCCATGGACGCACAAGTGACCTTCCGGCGAGCGGACGAAAGCGATCTGGACCTCTTGGTGGGGTTGTTCGACGGGGCCGCGCACTGGATGGTGCGGAACGGGATCGACCAGTGGAAGCCCGGCGCCAAGGGGCCCGCGCACTTCCGGGAGCGGATCGCCGCGGGTGAGGTGTGGCTCGCCGTGCACGGGAGCCGGCCGGTCGGCGCGTACGAGCTGTGGTGGGAGGACCGGGAGGTCTGGGGGCCGCAGCCGCCGGTGGCGGGATACGTGCATCGGCTGATGACCGACCGGGGGGCGGCACCCGCCGGTGCGGGACGGGCCCTGCTCGCCCACGCGGAGGGCCGGATCGCCGCCTCGGGCCGGCCCTTGGCCCGGCTGGACTGCGAGGCGCACAACCGGCGCCTAAAAACCTACTACGAGGGGGCGGGGTACACGGCCGTCGGCCCGCACCTGGAGAAGGTCGGGGCCGACGGCCGTCGGTACGCGGTGAAGCTGATGGAGAAGGAACTGGCGTGACGGGTGCCGCACCGCGGCATGGGTCCCGGGTGCCGGAACGCGGTCCGGCACCCGGGGCCGCTGGTCAGTCGACGGCCTTGAAGACCGCCACCGTCCGGGCCGGCACCGTGAAGGTGCCCGAGGCCGACTCGTACGCCGATGCCTTCACCACGGTGTCGGACCCGCCGGCCTGGACCGGGTGCAGGCGGTAGCCCTTACCGGCGAGGTCGGCGACCTGCTGCGCGGTGTCCCGTGGAGTCGCGTTCAGGACGACGACCAGGTCACCGAGGCGCATGGTGATGACGCCCGGCGTCTCGTCGGGGCCGGAGAGCGGGAAGGACAGGGCTTCCTGGACCCGGTCCGCGGTGGCCAGGGAGAAGACCGGCTCGGTGGTGCGGATCCGCTGCAGGTCCCGGTAGGCGG
Source organism: Streptomyces sp. NPDC058877 (assembly GCF_042742855.1). Taxonomy (NCBI): domain Bacteria; kingdom Bacillati; phylum Actinomycetota; class Actinomycetes; order Kitasatosporales; family Streptomycetaceae; genus Streptomyces; species Streptomyces sp. NPDC058877. Next base: position 14,797 of record NZ_JBHYMF010000110.1, read on the forward strand.
CGGAGGCGGCGTCGATCTGGGCGCAGCCGACCGTCAGGGCCGGATTGACGAGCAGCGGCTTGCCGTAGGACCACTTGGCACGGTTGTCGGCGGCGGGCGGCAGGCCGCGGCCGAAGCCGTTGCCGTCACGGCAGTCCCAGTGGATCGCGTTGAACCAGTCGCCGCTGTCGTACGAGTTGCGGTCCAGGGACTTGGAACGCAGCAGGTCCGATCCGGCCTGGGAGAGCGCGGGTCCCTGGGAGAGGGTGGCCGTCGCCATGGCGAGGACCTGCATGCGGGCGCGGTCGGTCGGTGAGGTGTCCGCCGGGAGCTTGAAGGCCAGCGCGTCGTACAGGGACTCGTTGTCGTGGGCGTCGACGTAGGCGAGGGCGTCGCCGGGGGCCGCCGCGTATCCGGCGGGGGCGCCGTTGTAGTCGACCTCGGAGCCCTTGACCCTGCGCCCGGAGGTGTCGGTGAAGGCGTACGGGGCGAGGTTGCCGGTCAGGCCGACCTTGATGAGGTCCTGGTCGTGCAGGAGGCGTGCCTTCTGCTGCTCCGGGGTGCCGTTGGCGGCGGACGCGTTGGGGTCGGTGTAGAGGCCGGAGGCGAAGCCCTGGAGGCCGGGGTCCTCGTCGAAGGGGCCACCGCCGCGGACGGCGTCGCGGGCCCGGTCGGAGAAGGTGGCGATGCCGGTGCCCGCCATGTTCTTCTGGGTGGCCTGGACGAAGCGGGCGTCGTCGGCGACCTCGCCGAAGTTCCAGCCCTCGCCGTAGAGGACGATCGCCTTGCCGTCGACGCCGTCCTTCTCGACGGTCAGTGCGTCCAGCGCCTTGCGGACCGCGAGGATGTTCTCCTTCGGGTGGTGGCCCATGAGGTCGAAGCGGAAGCCGTCGACCTTGTACTGCTTGGCCCAGGTGACGACCGAGTCGACGACGAGCTTGCCCATCATGGCGTTCTCGGGCGCCGTGTTGGCGCAGCAGGTGGAGGTGGCGACGGTGCCGTCCGCCTGGAGGCGCTGGTAGTAGCCGGGCACGATCTTGTCGAGGACGGACTTGTCGGACTGCCCCGCGGCGACGGTGTGGTTGTAGACGACGTCCATCACGGTGCGCAGGCCGTCGCCGTTGAGGGCCTGGACCATCCGTCGGAACTCGACCGTGCGGCGGGCGCCTTCGGGGTCGGTGGCGTAGGAGCCCTCGGGGACGGTGTAGTGCAGGGGGTCGTAGCCCCAGTTGTAGGCGTCCTTCGCCGCCGCGGCGGCGACGCAGGCCTGTTGTTCCTCCGAGTCGGGGGCGTAGACCTTCAGGTCGCAGGCCGGGACGGTCCGTGCGGACTTCTCCTCGGGGATGGTGCCGATGTCGAAGGCCGGGAGGAGGTGGACGTAGGAGGTGCCGGAGGCGGCGAGTTCCTTCAGGTGGCGCGAGCCCGCGCTGTCCCGGTCGGTGAAGGCGAGGTAGGTGCCCCGGTGGTCGGGCTTCGCCGTGGGGTCGGCGATCGAGAAGTCACGGATGTGGAGTTCTTGGATCTGGGCGTCCCGCAGGGGTGTGGCGGCGGGCTTCTCCAGGGTCTTCCAGCCGGCGGGGGCGAGCTTCGGGTCGCTGAGGTCGACGACGAGGCTGCGGGCCGAGTCGGTGGTGAGGGCGGTGGAGTAGGGGTCGGTGACCCGGTTGGTCACGAGCTGCTGGACGCTGGGGGCCCAGACCTTCACCGCGTAGCGGTACGGCTTGCCGGTCCAGGTCCGGGGTCCGGTGACCGACCAGACGCCGGAGGAGTCGTCGCGCCGCATGGGCACGGTCCTCCCGTCGATGTCGAGGGAGACGGACCGGGCGGTGGGGGCCCACAGCGAGAGGGTGGGGCGACCGCGGTGGAAGACGGGCCCGAGGTCCGCCCGGGTCGCCTTCTTCGCGTACAGGTCGTCGAGGATCCCCGCGGTCTGCACGCCGGTGGCGGCGAGCAGGGCGCCGTTGGCGGCGCGCTGGGTGGCGATGAGCTGGCCCCGCAGGGATTCCCGGACCCGGTCGGCGTCGCGCGGGTCGACGGTGAAGGCCGGGAGGTCCTTGAGGTGCGGGTGGGCCGCCTTCTGTTCCTCGCTCAGGGTCGAGGGGGTGAGCCGGAGCCACTGGCCCTCGGTGTTCAGGGCTCCGTCGGTGACGGCGATCCCGCCGTTCCGGGCGTACACCAGCTGCTGGCTGGTGGCGTCGGTGGCCTTGACCTTCCAGACGACGGTGTTCCGGTCGATCCACTGGGCCTCGGCCTTGCCGAGGTCGAGGTCGGGGGCTCCGCCGGTGGTGGGCAGGAGGTACTTCGGCTGTCCGGCGAGCAGCCAGACCTCGTGGCCGTGGGCGGCCAGGTCGAGGGACTGGTCGGTGGGTAGGTCCTTCTGGTCGCCCCGGTGGACGATGTACGACAGCGAGGTCGCCCCTGCGGCGAGCGGGACCTCGTAGACGGCGCCGTACGCGTCGACGCGGGTCGGCATCAGCGGCTTGGACCAGTCGGTGGGCTGGGCGGCACCGGTCCACAGGTGCAGGCCCCAGCCGTCGTAGGCGCCGTCCTCGCGCCGGTAGTGGATGACGGCCTTGCCCTCGTCCTGGGGCACCGGGGCCGGGTCGGCGTCGGACTGGCCGTCCTGGCCCTGCGTGATCCAGACCTCGCCGGTGCGGCCGAGGTTGATGCTGCGCTGCGGGCCTTCGGCGGTGCCGTCCTTCTCCACGGTGTAGGTGAGGCCGGAGGCGCCCTCGGGGACCTTGACCCAGGCGAAGGCGCCGAAGGCGTCCCGTCCGGTGAAGGCGGTTTCCTGGCCGGCGGCCTTCAGCTGCCAGCCGTCGTAGGCGCCGTCCTCGCGCCGGTAGTGCACGACGGCGTGGGTCCGCTCGACGGCGACCGGCTTCTCCGCTGCCGGGGGTGCGCCGGCCGTGGTGGTGGCGAGGGCGCTCGCGGTGCGGCCCGCGGCGTCGACGACGACGGCCTTGTAGCGCAGTGGCGTCCCGGCGGGTGCGGTGACGTGTTGGGTGACCTTGTAGGGGGCGTGGTCGGCGGTGCCGAGGGTCTGCCAGCGGCCGTTCGCGACCTGGGCGGCGAAGACGACCCGGTTGAGTCCGCCGCCGTTGACGTCGGCGCTGATCTCGACGGTGCCGGTGGAGCCGGCGGCCGGAGCCTTCAGCGACACGGTGGGCTTCGTCGCGGGCGCGGGCAGCGGGCCGTCGGCCTTGAGGACCAGGGAGGAGAGGGCCGGAACGGTGAGGGTGACCTTCCCGTCCTCCGCCGTGACGGCCTCCTGACCGCCGTAGAGGGCGTGGAGGGCGGTGGAGTCGACGGGGACGGTGACGGTCCGGGCGGTGGTGGCGCCGTTGGCCGCGACCAGGTACTCGGTCCGGGTCTTCGGGTCGGTGCGGGTGAAGGCGTAGACGGAGCCTTCGGCGAGGCGTTCCTGCTGGACGCCGTCGCGGAGGGCGGGGTTCTCCCGGGTGAGCTTCGACAGCGCGGCGATCGACGTGTAGAGCGGGTGGGTGGGGTCGTACGCGTCGGTGGCGTGGGTGCGGTCGGTGCCGAGCTGGTCGTCGTCGAGGTAGTCGGCGGTCTTCGAGGCGAAGAGGGTCTGGCGGGCGTCCTTGTCGCCGCCGGGGCCGGTGAAGCCCTGTTCGTCGCCGTAGTAGATCACCGGGTTGCCCCGGGAGAGGAACATGAGCTCGTTGGCGAGGCGGTCGCGGCGGACGAGTTCCCCGTCGGAGGCGTTCGGGTTGTCCTGCCGGAGGAAGGTGCCGATGCGTCCCATGTCGTGGTTGCCGAGGAAGGTCACCTGTTCGTAGGCGTTGGCCTTGTCGGTGGTGTACCGGTAGTCCTCGGCGAAGACCTCGGCGAGTCGGTCGGCACCGGCTCCCTGGGAGGCGAAGGCGCGGGCGGCGTCCTGGAAGGGGAAGTCCAGGGTGGCGTCGAGCCGTCCCCGGGTGACGTACGGCGAGGTGACGGCGGTGTCGGCGGAGTAGACCTCGCCGAACATGAAGAAGTCCCTGCGGCCGCGCTTCTTGGCGTAGGCGTCGAGGGCGGTGGCCCACTGGGTCCAGAAGTCCAGGTCCACGTGCTTGACGGTGTCGATGCGGAAGCCGTCGATGTCGAAGTCGCGGACCCACTTCTCGTAGATCCGCTTCATGCCCTCGACGACTTCGGGACGCTCGGTCCAGAGGTCGTCGAGACCGACGAAGTCGCCGTACTCGGCGGACTCCCCGACCCAGGTGGAGTCGCCCCGGTTGTGGTACATCGTCGGGTCGTTGAGCCAGGACGGGACCTTGCCGCCGGTCGTCGTCGGGGTGTACGGGAACGCGTCCGCGTCCACCTTCCGCATCCCGGTCCGGTCGTCGAAGGGGCGGCCGGAGGCGTCGAGGTAGGGATAGGCGCCCTTGGGGCGGTAGCCGTACTTCTTCTCGGCGTAGTCGACGGTGTCGGCGGTGTGGTTGGTGATGACGTCGAAGAAGACCTTCATGCCCTTGGCGTGGGCGGCGGCGATCAGCTCCGCCAGGTCCTCGTTGGTGCCGAAGTGCGGGTCGACCTGGGTGAAGTCGGTGATCCAGTAGCCGTGGTAGCCGGCGCTGGCGTCCGCTCCGGTGCCCTGCACGGGCCGGTTCTTGAAGATCGGCGCCATCCAGATGGCGGTGGTGCCGAGGCCCTTGATGTAGTCGAGCCGTTCGGTGAGGCCCTTGAGGTCGCCGCCCTGGTAGAAGCCCTTGTCGGACGGGTCGAAGCCGGTCTCCAGGCGGCTTCCGGTGAGGCCGCCGCGGTCGTTGCCGGTGTCGCCGTTGGCGAAGCGGTCGGGGAGGACGAAGTAGAACTGCTCGCGGGTGAGGTCCTGGCGGGCGGGCTGTGCGGCGAGCGCCCGGTCGGAGGGCGGTGCGGGCGGCCGGGGTGCGGCCGTCGCGGGGACGGCCGGCACCAGGGCGGCGCACAGGGCGGCGGCCAGCGCGACCGCCGTTCTCTTGCGTATCACGGGGGTGCTCCCTGGAGGAGGGACGGGGGTACGGATGGCGGGGCCGCCCCGGTGGGGCGGCCCCGGCGGAAGGGCGGGATCAGTTACGGAAGGCGTCGTTCAGGACGACCTGGCCCGAGGCGGGCACGGTGGCGGTGCGGTTGGCCCCGGACTCCCAGGTCACGTTTCCGGCCTCGTCCTTGCGGACGTACTTGTACTCGAAGGCCGTTCCGGCGGGCAGGGACACCGTCAGCTTCCAGACGGGGTACGCGGCCGGGTCGAGCTTCAGGGCGGCGGAGGGTGCCCAGTTGCCGAGCTCGGGGCGGTTGCCGGTGACGTAGATGTTCTGGCCGAAGACCGTGGTGGCGTCGACGTTGAAGGAGGCTCCGGCGGTCGCGGGCGGCGGGGTGGTGCCGCCTCCGCAGTTCGTCGCGTTCACGTGCAGGGCGACGGCGGTGTTGGCGCCGAGGGTGGCGGTGAACTGACCGGCGGAGTTCACCGCCACCGCGGTGTCGCTCTGCACGTCGCAGTAGGTGCCGGCGGGCAGGGAGGTCTGGAAGGTGCGGCTGAGCGGGGAGGACTCGTGGTTGATCGCCACGTACGCCTTGGCTCCGCGGCCGAACGCGATCGCGTTGTTGCCGTTGTCCCACCAGTTGGTGACGGCCTGTCCGCGGGAGGTGTTGCGGAAGGCCACCATGGAGGAGATCTCGCGCCAGGCGTGCTGGCACTTCCAGCCGTCGCTGTAGCAGGCGTTCACCTGACCGCCGTTGGGCGGGCCGGCGTCCTTGTCGGTCCACTCGTAGCCGGAGTGGACGTCCGGGGAGCCGTAGGGCCAGGCCAGCATGAAGACGGAGGCCAGGGTGTAGTTCGCGCCGTCCTTGTAGCTGAGGGTGTCGCCGCCGCGCTCGGTGTCGTGGTTGTCGACGAAGACGCCGGACTGACCGGAGGGCATGTAGCCCCAGGCCTCGCCGAAGTCCTTGAGGTAGGAGAGCTTCTCGCCCTGCAGGACCCTCTTGAGGTCGCGGGCGTAGCGGAACTCCTGGACGTCGCCGTTGCCGAGGTACTCGCTGGGGGAGACGGCCTCGCCGGCCCCGTAGATGGCCTCCTGCTTCCAGTAGGCGGAAGGATTCGTCAGGCGGGACTTGATGTTGGCGAGGTCGGTGGCCGGCATGTGCTTGGCGGCGTCGATCCGGAAGCCGTCGACGCCCAGCGAGAGCAGGTCGTTGAGGTAGCCGGCTATCTTCCCGCGGACGTGGTCCTCGCCCGTGTCGAGGTCGGGGAGCTGCACCAGTTCGCAGTTCTGGACGTTGGCGCGGTCCTGGTAGTTCGAGATCGTGGCCCGACAGTCGTCCATGTCGGCGCCCGAGTAGAGGCCGGGGTAGTCGTACTTGGAGAACGGGGTCCCGCCCGTTCCCGTGCCCGACCCGTTCGCCATGTGGTTGATGACGGAGTCGGCGACGACCTTGACGCCCGCCGCGTGGCAGGTGTCGATCATGTTCTTGAATGCGGTGCGGTCGCCGAGACGTCCGGCGATCTTGTAGCTGACGGGCTGGTACGAGGTCCACCACTGGCCGCCCTGGAGGTGCTCCTGGGGCGGGGACACCTGGACGTAGCCGTATCCCGCGGGGCCGAGGCGCTCGGTGCACTCCCGGGCGACCGAGGCGAAGTTCCATTCGAACATCACCGCGGTGACGTCCTTTTCGCCGGGCGGGGCCGCCTGCGCAGGGGCGTTGCCCGTGACGGCCACAGCGGCTCCCGCCACGAGGGCGAGTGCAGCGGCCACGGTCTTTCTGGCCATGCTTCCTCCTGTACGACGTCGATGTCGCAAGACGTAGGACTTAGCAAGAAGTTGCCGAAAGCTTCAGCAACTGTTTTCAGCCGTGACCGTACGAGTGCGGGGGTGCCCGGTCAACCCTCCGGACACCCCCGCGCAATTTGTTACGGAAGGACTTGCAGCAGCCGGTCGGGCGGCTGCGCCGTGGAACCGCGCACCACCAGCTCCGGCTGGAAGACGAACTCGGTGCGCTGCACCGGGTTCCCCTCGATCTCTTCCAGGAGTGCGCCGACGGCGGCCGTCGCCATGGCCTGCACGGGCTGGCGGACGGTGGAGAGCGGCGGGCTGGTGAAGGCGATGAGCGGCGAGTCGTCGAAGCCCACGACGGAGACGTCGCCGGGCACGTCGAGCCCCCGGGCCCGAACGGCCCGGATGACGCCGAGGGCCATCAGGTCGGACCCGCAGACGATGCCCGTGCACCCCTCGCGGAGCAGGATCTCGGCAGCGGCGTGCCCGCCCTCGACGCCGAAGAGCGTGGGCCTGATGAACCGTTCGGCCTCGGCCCGGTCGATGCCGAGGAGTTCGTACAGCTCGGCGGTGAAGCCCTCCGCCTTGCGTCGCGAGGGCACGTACCGGGTGGGCCCGATGGCGAGGCCGATCCGTTCGTGGCCGAGCTCGACCAGGTGTCGGACGGCCATCCGGGCGGCGGCCCGGTCGTCCGGGGAGACGAAGTTGGCGTCGATGTGCTCGTTGTAACCGTTGATGAGGACGTGCGGGACGCCCCGGGCGGCGAGCCGGGCGTAGCGCGCCGGGTCGGCGGTGGCGTCCGCGTGCAGCCCGGAGAGGAAGACGATGCCGGCCACCCCGCGCTCCACCAGCTGGTCGACGAGCTCGTCCTCGGTGGCGCCGCCGGGCATCTGGGTGCAGAGCACCGGGGTGTAGCCGTGCCCGGCGAGGACCTGCTCGACGACCTGCGCGAAGGCCGGGAAGATCGGGTTGGTCAGCTCGGGCACGACCAGCCCGACGAGACCCGCGCTCCGGCGTTTGAGCCGGACGGGACGCTCGTAGCCGAGCACGTCGAGCGCCGCGAGCACCTTGTGGCGGGTCGCGCCGGCCACCCCCGCCTTGCCGTTGAGGACCCGGCTGACGGTGGCCTCACTGACCCCGGACTGGGCCGCGATGTCCGCGAGC
>NZ_JBHYMF010000111.1:0-22472 GCF_042742855.1 Streptomyces sp. NPDC058877
GTCGGGTGGCGCTCAGTCCTCGAAGGCCTCGGCGTGTCCCTTGGCGAGCGACAGGTACATCTCGGCGTTCAGCTGGATGCCCGCCTTCTCCTCCTCGGTCAGTGCGCGGCGCACCTTGGCCGGCACGCCCGCGACGAGCGAGCCGGGTGGGACCTCCATCCCCTGCGGGACGAGTGCCTGGGCGGCGACGAGCGAGCCGGCGCCGATCCGGGCCCCGTTGAGGACCGTCGCGCCCATGCCGACGAGCACGTCGTCCTCGATCGTGCAGCCGTGCACGGTGGCGTTGTGGCCGACGGTCACCCGGTCTCCGATCGAGACGGGGAAGCCGGGGTCGACGTGCACCGTGCAGTTGTCCTGGACGTTGGAGTCCTCGCCGATCGTGATGGGGCCGCAGTCCGCCCGCAGCACCGCCTGGTACCAGATGCTGGTGCGGGCGCCGAGCGTGACCTCGCCGAGCACCACGGAGGTCGGGGCGGTGAAGGCGGTCGGATCGATCTGCGGCTCCTTGCCGCCGACTCCCTTGATCAACGCCTCTGTCATGTTCGCTCCTGATCGTCAGATCGTCAGATCGTCGGCCGTCGTGTCACGCCCGGGGTGTCCCCGGCGCAGCCTATGCCGTGCTCATGACGGACATCACAGCGCACCGCACTGATCAGGTACGACGGTGCCGACTACGGTGGCCGGGTGCCCCGGAACAGAAACACGTTCTCATCCCTTGCCGCCTGGCGCCGCAGGGTCCTCGCCCGTGCCGTGCAGGGGAGCTGGCGTTGGGTGCAGCAGGCGGGCTCCGTCACCGCCGAGCACCCCGGGAAGCTGCGCTTCCGTCGCCTCGGCGCTGGCACCCGGCTCGCCTTTCCGCAGGGCACGGTCTTCGGCGAGCCGTGGATCGAGATCGGCGAGTGCTGCATCATCGCCGAGCAGGTCACGCTGGCGGCGGGGATGCTGCCCGACCTCGACCTCGGGGCGGACACGGTCCTGACCCTCGGCGACGGAGTCGTCCTCGGTCGGGGCAGCCACGTCATCGCCGATGCGAAGGTGTCGATCGGCTCGGACACGTACTGCGGTCCGTACGTCTACATCACCTCGACCAACCACAGCTACGACGACCCGGACGAGCCCGTCGGCCGTCAGTGGCCCCGCTCGGAACCGGTCGTCATCGGTCCGGGCTGTTGGCTCGGCACGGGTGCGGTGGTCCTCCCCGGTGCGCGTCTCGGCCGGAACGTCGTCGTCGCGGCGGGCGCGGTGGTGCGGGGCGAGGTCCCCGACCACGCGGTGGTGGCGGGCGCGCCGGCGAAGGTGGTCCGCCGTTGGGACGCGGAGAAGGGGTGGCAGCCCCCGCTCCGCACCCCCGCCCCGGTCCCGATTCCGGAGCACGTCACCCCGGAGCAGTTGGCGGCGCTCGCGGTGTGGGAGGCCCGGCGCGCGGGGAGTTCGGAGTCCGTTCCCTCCTGAGCCGTTCGGCGGCGGGGCCGCGGTGGGGGCGATGGGGTGACCCCGTCACCCCCGCCCGGTTCCTGTGGTGTCGATGGGCGGGGCGTGGCGGGGCGTGGGCCTTCGCCCGCTAGCCCGTCGCGAGGAGCACCGTGCCCACCAGGGCGAGCCCCGCTCCTGCCGCCTGGACGGCGCGGAGGCGTTCTTTGAGGACTCCGCGGGCCGCGAGGGCAGTGACGACCGGGTAGAGGCTCGCCAACACGGCCGCCACGGTGACCGGGCCCGAGCGGGCGGCGATCGCGTACGTGCCGTTGGCCGCCACGTCGGCGAGGCCGACGAAGGCGAGGGCCGGGAGCGCCGAGCGGACGGCTCCGGGGCCGTCCTCGGGAAGTGCTCGGCCGCCCCGACGCACCGAGGCGTACAGGGCGCCGGCGCCGACCAGGACGTTGGTCACCCGTTGGACGAACAGGGCGAGGAGCAGGCCCGTGACGGTCGTGGAGGCTTCGGCGATGAGCGCCATCACCGAGCCGAAACCGAAGGCCGCGACCAGTGTCAGCAGGACGGCCCGACGGCGGACGGGAGCCCCGCGGAGCTCCGGACCGCCCGCGAGCAGGACGCCGAGGACCGCGAGCGAGATCCCGGCGAACTGGAGCAGCCCCGGTCGGTCGCCGAGGAGGAGGCCGAGGGAGACCGGAACCACCACGCCGAGCGAACCGAGCGGGGAGACGACGCCCATGGGGCCGAGCGCGAGCGCCTTGTAGAAGGCGAGCATGGCCACCGGGCCGACGACGCCCGCCCCGACGGCGTACCAGAGCGAGGGGTCGACCTCCGTCCAGGCGCCGGTCGCGAGGACGATCGCGCCGAGGGCGAGGGTGGCGAGGACCTGGGAGACCACGACGACCGTCAGTGCGGGGATCCGTCGGGTGAGGAGCCCGCCCCCGAAATCGGCGAGGCCCCAGAGCAGGCTGGTGGCGAGGGCGAACAGGGCGGTCATGGGTCCTCGCAGGGAAATGCGGCAGTACAGTGCGGTGAACGGTGGGGTGCACTCCACCGTAGTTCAGTTTATTGGACCCTGTCATCCAGAATATTGGACGGAATGTGTCGGACCTCGACCAGCTCACACAGTCGCTCGCCCGGAACCTGAAGCGCTGGCGCAAGGAACGGGGGTTCACCCTGGACGCACTCGCCGCCCGTGCGGGCGTCAGCCGTGGCATGATCATCCAGATCGAGCAGGCCCGCACCAACCCCAGCGTCGGCACCACCGTGAAGCTGGCGGACGCCCTCGGCGTCTCGATCACGACCCTGCTCGACTACGACCAGGGCCCCCAGGTCCGGCTCGTCCCGCCCGAACAGGCCGTCCGCATGTGGTCCACCCCCACCGGCAGCCACACCACCCTGCTGGTCGGCACCGAGGCCCGAGGCCCCCTGGAACTCTGGTCCTGGAGCTTGATGCCGGGTGACGAGAGCACCTCCGACCCGCACCCGGAGGGCACCGTGGAGCTGCTGCACGTCACCACCGGAACGCTCACCCTGGTCGTGGACGGCGAGCACCACCCGCTCCCGGCCGGCACCTCCGCCGTCTTCGAGGCCAACGTCCCCCACACCTACCGCAACGACGGGGACGAGCCGGTCGAGATGACGATGGCCGTTTCCATCCCGCCCGTCCGCTGACGCCGGCAGCAGCGCTCGTCCCCGGCGCCGCACCGCAGGCCCGGCGCGACGCCCGGGGGAGGGGCACGGAATTCCCGCGGGTACTTCCCCGCCGACACCGCACGGGTCCCCGCGGCCGACGGCCACTGCCGCGGCAGGCAGCCGTCCGCCGGCAGGGGCCCCGCCCGACTTCCCGGAACGGGGCCGCAACTCCGCGGCGTCCCGTCGGCCCACCGCTCCCGCGGCTCACCCCAGGCGCGGGATCTCGATCGCCGGGCAGCGGTCCATGACCATGTCCAGGCCGGCTTCCAGAGTGCGGGCGAAAGCCTCGTCGTCGATCACGCCCAACTGGAACCAGACCGCCTTCGCCCCGATCGCGACGGCCTCGTCGGCGATCGCACCCGCCTGCTCACCGTTCACGAAGACGTCGACGACATCGACCGGGAACGGGACGTCGGCGAGCGAGGCGTACCCCTGCTCGCCGTGGACCGTCTCCGCCTTCGGATGGACCGGGACGATCCGCTTGCCGAAGCGCTGGAGGACGGCCGCCACCCCGTAGGCGGCGCGCGCCTGGTTCGTGGACAGGCCGACCACCGCCCAGGTGTCGCCCGCGGAGGTCAGGATCCGCCGCACCGCGTCCGCCGCGGAGTAGGCGGTGGGCTCCGGGGCCGTGGTGTCTACGCTCGTCACTTCTACTGCCTCTCCTCGGTGCGGCACGTCCTCCGTGTGAACGAGCCGCGCCGAGCCGTGATTCCCGCCCGGCCCCGGCGGCACGTCCCCGGGGCCGGCGCCCCCGCAGCCGTCCCTCCACCGGGGCGATCGGCGTTCCCGCGCCCGCCGCTCGACCCCGCACGGAGCCTCCACGAGGGACGGCCGGGCGAACTCGTACGCGTACGTCCCGCCCCGCGCCCCCGCACGCTGCCGGGAGGGCAGTCGTCAGGCGCACGAAACGCGTCAAGCCCGCCACCGCAAGGCGGACGGGAATCTCCTTCCCGAGCTTGCGGAGCGAGGAGAGCGCTTCAAGGCCGGGAGCACCGCCGGAGAGGGCGGCACCGAAGGAACGTAGGCTGGGCGGATGCAGGAGCAGTACCGCACTCTGGCCCGTGAGGGCGTCCACGAGACCGAGATCAACCGCTCGCGCTTCCTCTGCGCGCTCGCGCCCGTCGCCGACGAGCGGGAGGCGCAGGAGTTCGTCGCGCGCATCCGCAGGGAGCACCCCACCGCCACCCACAACTGCTTCGCGTACGTCCTCGGCGCCGACGCCTCCGTGCAGAAGGCGAGCGACGACGGGGAGCCGGGCGGCACGGCCGGCGTCCCGATGCTGCAGATGCTGCTGCGCCGCGAGATGCGGTACGTCGCCGCGGTCGTCACCCGCTACTACGGTGGCGTGAAGCTCGGTGCGGGCGGTCTGATCCGCGCGTACGGAGGGGCGGTCGGCGAGGCGCTCGACGCACTGGGCACGATCACCCGGCAGCGTTTCCGACTCGCCACGGTCACCGTTGACCACCAGCGGGCGGGCAAGCTGGAGAACGACCTGCGGGCCACCGGCCGAGCCGTCCGGGACGTGCAGTACGCCCAGGCCGTCACCATCGAGATCGGCCTCCCGGACGCGGACGTACCCGCCTTCCGCAGCTGGCTCGCCGACGCCACGGCGGGCACGGCCACCTTCGAACTCGGCGGCGAGGCGTACGGCGACGCCTGAGCCGTGAGGGCCCGCTCCCGACGGCCGGGCGCACCGGGAGGCCCCGGGACCGGGCGGCGCCCGCCCGGAAGCCCGGGGCACGACGGCCCGGCACGGGCCCGGCGGGACGGCCACGCACGACCCCCGCTCGGGATAGCGTGGTGGGTGCAGGCACACGGAACCGGAGACGAGGAGCGGCACACATGCGGGGTGGGACGGCATCGTGAGGCTCCTGCACACCTCGGACTGGCACCTCGGCCGGTCCTTCCACCGCGTCGGCCTCCTCGACGCCCAAGCCGCCTTCCTCGACCACCTCGTGGAGAGCGTCCACGCCCACGACGTCGACGCCGTGCTGGTCGCCGGTGACGTCTACGACCGGGCCGTGCCCTCACTGCCCGCCGTCGAACTCTTCGACGCCGCGCTGCACCGGCTCGCCGGGGCCGGGGTGCCCACCGTCATGATCTCCGGCAACCACGACTCGGCCCGCCGCCTCGGCGTCGGAGCCGGGCTCATCGAGCGGGCCGGCATCCACCTCCGCACCGACCCGGACGGCATCGGCACCCCCGTCGTCCTCACCGACGCACACGGCGAAGTCGCCCTCTACGGCCTGCCCTACCTCGAACCCGCCCTCGTCCGCGAGCGGCTCGCCGCCGAGAAGACCAGCCACGAGGCCGTCCTCTCCGCCGCCATGGACCGGGTCCGTGCCGACCTCGCCCGCCGGCCCGTCGGCACCCGCTCCGTCGTCCTCGCCCATGCCTTCGTCTCGGGCGGTGCACCCAGCGACAGCGAGCGGGACATCACCGTCGGCGGCGTCGCGGCCGTCCCCGCCGGAACCTTCCGCGGCGTCGACTACGTCGCCCTCGGCCATCTGCACGGCAGCCAGGTCATCAGCCCGCGGATCCGTTACTCCGGCTCCCCCCTCGCCTACTCCTTCTCCGAGGCCGACCATCGCAAGACCATGTGGTTGATCGACCTCTCCGAGGACGGGACGATCACCGGTGACGCACGCCTCGACTGTCCTGTGCCACGCCCCCTCGCCCGCATCCGCGGACGGCTCGACGACCTCCTCGCCGACCCCTCGCTCGCTCCGCACGAGCAGTCCTGGGTCGAGGCCACCCTCACCGACCCCGTGCGCCCCGCCGACCCCATGACCCGGCTCGCCCGACGCTTCCCGCACGCCCTCAGCCTGGTCTTCGACCCCGAGCCCACCGGGGGCGAAGGCTCCGGTGCCTCCTACGCCCAGCGGCTCCGGGACCGCAGCGACCAACAGATCGCGGAGGACTTCGTGGCCCACGTACGCGGTACGGCCCTCGACGAACCCGAACGGGCGGTCCTGTACGGCGCCTTCGACGACGTGCGGGTCGACACCGCCGAGCGCGAGGTGGACCGGTGAGGCTGCACCGTCTGGAGATCACCGCGTTCGGGCCCTTCGGCACCACGCAGCGGATCGACTTCGACGCCCTGTCCTCCGCGGGCCTCTTCCTCCTCCAAGGGCCTACCGGCGCGGGCAAGACCTCCGTGCTCGACGCCGTCTGCTTCGCCCTGTACGGCAGCGTGCCCGGCGCCCGCCAGAACCCCGGCACCTCCCTGCGCAGCGACCACGCCCCCGTCGGCACGCCCACCGAGGTCGTCCTCGAACTGACCGTGGCCGACCGGCGCCTGGAGGTCACCCGTCGCCCCGCCCAACCACGACCCAAGAAGCGCGGCGGCGGCTTCACCAACGAGAAGGCCCAGACCTGGCTGCGCCAGTACGATCCCGTCACCGGCCAGTGGATCGGCCTCAGCCGTTCCCACCAGGAGATCGGGGAGGAGATCACCCGGCTCGTCGGCATGAGCCGCGACCAGTTCTGCCAGGTCGTCCTCCTTCCCCAGGGCGACTTCGCCCGGTTCCTGCGCGCCGACGCCGAGGCCCGCGGCAAGCTCCTCGGCCGTCTCTTCGACACCCGGCGCTTCGCCGCCGTCGAAGAGCGCCTCGCCGAGCTGCGCCGTGCTGCCCAGCGGCAAGTGGAGGACGGAGACGCGCGACTGCTCGCCCTCGCCCACCGCATGGCGCAGGCCGCGAGCGGCCTCGAAGCCGCCCGCACCCCCGTCGAGGGCCGGCCCGGCGCCCCCGGTCTCGGCGACTCCGTCCTCAGCTGGGCCGCCGTCGCCCGCACCGAGGCCCACGAGGCCCTGGACATCGCGGGCGTGCGCCTCGCCGCCGCCGAGGCCGCTCAGACCGCCGCACGCACGGCCCTCGACGCCGAGAACGACCTCGCCGGTCGACAGGCCGGACACGCCGATGCCCTCCGACGGCGCGAGCGGCTCACCGCACGCGCCCCCGAGCACGAGCGCCTGAAGGACGCCCTCGACCGGAGCACCAGGGCCGACCGGGTGGCCCCCGCGCTCGGACTGCGCCAGGACGCCGAGCGCGAGCACACCGTTGCTCGGGTCGCCCGGGAACGCTCCCGGCACCACCTGCCGCCCGACCTCGCTGATGCCGGTGCCGAACTCCTCGCCGCCCGCGAGCGCCGGCTGCGCGAAGACCTCGGTGGACTCGAGGCGGCCCGGCGCGCCGAGCAGCGGGCGGCCGTCATCGCCGAAGAGGGTGCGGCGCTGGACCGGGAGGCGCGGGCCGACGAGGACGCGCTGCGGGACGCGGTCGAATGGCTCGCCGACTGGGACCCCCGGCGCGCCGCCCTCACCGCAGGGGTCGAGGCCGCCCGCGACGCCGCCGCTCGCGCCGAACGGCTCGCCGGCCGCCTGGAGCCGGCCCGTCGTCGGCTTGCTGCCGCCCGCCGCCGCGACGCGCTCGCCGAGGACGTCCTGAGGACCGAAACGCGCCTTGCGGCGGCCCGGGAACGACGGAACGAAGCCCATGAGGGCTGGCTGGACGTCAAGTCCCGTCGGTTGGAGGGCATCGCCGCCGAGCTCGCGGCCGCCCTCGCCCCCGGCACCCCCTGCCAGGTCTGCGGTTCCACCTCCCACCCCGTCCCGGCCCGGACCACCGCCGACCACGTCGACCGGGCCGCCGAGGACGCCGCCTACGCGGCCTACACCCGTGCCGAGGAGCAGCGCACCGCCGTCGAACGGGAGCTGGCCGTCACCCGCGAGTCATGGTCCGCCGCATGCGCGGAGGCCTCGGTGGGGCCCGGGGGCGAGGGGCGTGACGCCGATCCCACCGTTTTCGAACTCGACCGCGAAGTGCAGGAGTTGGATCAGCTGCACACCGAGGCCCGCACGCTCGCCGGGCAGGCGCACCGTGCCCGGGAGGCGCTCGCGCGTGCCGAGCGGGAACACGAGGAACGGCTGGGCGCACAGCGGGAGGCGGAGCGGCGGGTCGCGGCGCGGACCTCGCGCCGGGAAGCCCTGATGCGGGAGCGGTCCGCGCTCGACGAGGAAATCGCCCGGGGGCGCGGTGCGTTCGCCACCGTGGCCGAACACGCCGCCCGGCTGGAACAGGACATCGCCCTACTGGTCGACGCCGCCGAAGCCGTGGGCGCCGCCGAGCTCTCCGCCCAGCGCCTCAAGGAGGCCGACGACCGCTTGGCCGACGCCGCCTACCGCGCGGGTTTCGCCACCCCGGCCGAGGCCGCCGCGGCGCTCCTCGACGAGCGGGAGCGTCGCGAACACCAGCAGCGCGTGGACGCCTGGCAAGCCGAGGCCGCCGCCGTCGCGGACCGACTCGCCGAGCCCGCCACCGTGGCCGCCGCAGCGCTTCCGCCCGCCGACCCGGCCGTCGCGGCAGCCGCCCACACGGCGGCCGAGCGCGCACTCCGCGAAGCCTCCGCCGCCCTGGCCTCCGCCGACGGTCGGGTCACCGGACTCGCCGCACTCTCCCGGCAAGCCACCACCGAAGTGCGCCGCATGCGGCCGCTCCGCGAGGAGTACGACCGGGTGGCCCGCCTCGCCGCCCTGACCGCGGGCACCTCCGCGGAGAACGAGCGCCGGATGCGCCTGGAGTCGTACGTGCTGGCGGCCAGGCTCGAACAGGTCGCGTCCGCCGCGACCGCCCGGCTCCAGCGCATGTCCGCCGGGCGGTACGCCCTCGTCCACTCCGACGTCCGCGCCGGCGGCAAGCGTGCCGGCCTGGGCCTGCACGTCGTCGACGCCTGGACGGGCAACGAGCGCGACACGGCGACGCTCTCCGGCGGCGAGACCTTCTTCGCCTCCCTGGCCCTCGCCCTCGGCCTCGCCGACGTCGTCACCGACGAAGCCGGTGGCGTCCGGCTCGACACCCTCTTCATCGACGAGGGCTTCGGCAGCCTGGACGAGCAGACCCTCGACGAGGTCCTCGACGTCCTGGACTCCCTGCGCGAACGGGACCGCAGCGTCGGCATCGTCAGCCACGTGCCCGATCTGCGACGGCGCATCCCGGCCCAGTTGGAGGTCGTCAAGGCGCGGCAGGGCTCGGCGGTGCGGCTGCGCACCGGAGGGGACGCGCTCAGCGGCTGAAGGGGCGCCGAGGGAGCGGCGAGGAGTAGACCACGCTGGTGGTCACCGCGCCGAGCGCGGAGATCTTCCCGTTCACCGACTCCAGGTGCTTCATCGAACGCGCGGCGACCTTGAGGACGAAACAGTCGTCGCCGGTGACGTGGTGGGCCTCCAGGACCTCGGGCGTGGTGTCGAGCAGGTCGTGGAACGGCTTGTAGTTGCCGTGGGGGTAGCGCAACCGCACGAAGGCGAGGACGGCGTATCCCAAGCGGTCCTGGTCGACGATCGCGGTGTACCCGGTGATCACCCCCGCGTCCTCCAGGCGCCTCACCCGCTCTGTCACCGCGGACGCTGACATCGACACGGCGCGGGCCAGCTCGGCGAAGCTGGCGCGGCCCTCGGACTGGAGTGCTTCGAGGATGCGCCAGTCAGTGGCGTCGGGGACGTATGCATTGCTCATGGAGAGAGGGTGCAGGGAAATCCCCGGTCGATCAAGCGATCGACCGGGGATTTCCCGTGCCCGGGGGCGTGCTTCAGAGCCGGGAGATCTCGTCCACCAGGTCGTCCAGGCCCAGCGGGCCCTGCGAGAGGGCGGCCATGTGCCAGGCCTTGGCGTCGAACGCGTCGCCGTGCGCGGCCCGGGCGTTCGCGCGGCCGAGCAGCCAGGCGCGCTCGCCCAACTTGTAGCCGATCGCCTGGCCGGGCATCGACAGGTAGCGGGTCAGCTCGCTCTCCACGAAGGACGGGGGGCGGCTGCTGTGTCGCTGGAAGAACTCCTCTGCGAGCTCCGGGGTCCACCGTTCGCCGGGGTGGAAGGGCGAGTCCGCGGGAATCTCCAGGCCGAGGTGCATGCCGATGTCCACGATCACCCGGCAGGCACGCATCATCTGGCCGTCGAGGTAGCCGAGGCGGCGTTCGGCGTCGGGCAGGAAGCCCAGCTCGTCCATCAACCGCTCCGCGTACAGGGCCCAGCCCTCCACGTTGGCGCTGACCTTGCCGAGGGTGGCCTGGTAGCGGGAGAGGCTGTCGGCGACGTGCACCCACTGCGCGATCTGCAGGTGATGGCCGGGCACGCCCTCGTGGTACCAGGTCGACACCAGGTCGTACACCGGGAAGCGGGTCGTACCGTCCACCGGCAGCCAGGTGCGGCCGGGACGCGAGAAGTCCTCGGACGGGCCGGTGTAGTACGGGGCTGCGGCACCGCCCGCCGGGGCGATCCGGGACTCCACCCGCCGGACCCGTCCGGCGAGTTCGAAGTGGGTGCCGTCGAGCGCCTCGACGGCCTCGTCCATGAGCTCCTGGAGCCAGACCTGGACCTCTTCGACGCCCTCGATGTGGGTGCCGTGCTCGTCGAGGTGGGCGAGCGCCTCCCAGGGGTCCGCGCCCGGCAGGACCCGCTCGGCCTCGGTCCGCATCTCGGCGAGGAGGCGGTGGTACTCCGACCAGCCGTACGCGTACGCCAGGTCGAGGTCCAGGTCGGTGCCGTTGAAGAAGCGGCTCCAACGCCGGTAGCGCTCGCGTCCGACCGTGTTCGGAGCATCGACCACGGCCGGGGCGTACGCGTCCCGCATCCAGTCCCGCAGCGCCACGACCGCGGTGGTGGCTTCCTTCGCCGCGGCTTCGAGCTCGTTGCGCAGTCCCTCCGGCAGGTCGTCGGGACGGGCCGCCGCGAACTCCTCGAACCAGCCCTGCCCCGTTCCTCCGCCCCCCGCCCACTCACCGAGCTGGTCGATGAAGGTGGCCGTGGGGCGCGGACCGGCGAAGAGCTTGCGCTCCAGGCCCAGCGCGAGCGCGGCGCGGTAACCGTCGAACGCGGCCGGCACCGCGCGGAGCCGGGCGGCGATCGCCGCCCAGTCCGCTTCGGTGTCGGTCGGCATCATGGTGAACACGATGCGGACGCTGTGTGCGGGAGAGCGGATGTTGCTGACCGCCCGGAGGTTCTCCTCGGCCTCGTGCACGGCGAGCTCCGCCGTGAGGCGCTCCCGCAACAGTCGGGCACAGCGCCGCTCGGCCTCGCTGTCCGCGCCCGGGGCCCGCTCCGCCTCGTCGAGCCGGGCGAGGGTCTGCCGGGCGAGGTCGGCCACCGCCCGCTGGCCGGCGGGAGAGAAGTCGGGGAGCAGCCCCGCGCTCTCCTTGACTCCCAAGTACGTACCGGTGATCGGGTCGAGGGCGATGAGTGCGTCGACGTGGTCGTCGGCGACCTGTCGGGGCAGCGGGCTGATGGAAATCTCTGGCATGGGGGTCATCCTGACGTCTCCGACGGTGTCGCGTCACCCTCGTCCGGCTCTAGTCGGCTGACTTGGAGGGTCCGGAACCGGGGGGCAGCAGGGGGCCGCACTCCCACTGCTGGAAGATCAGGCGGGTCTCGACCCGGGCCACTTCCCGGCGCGAGGTGAACTCGTCGAGCACGAGACGCTGCAGGTCGGCGGGGTCCGCGACGGCCACGTGGACCAGGTAGTCGTCGGGGCCCGTCAGATGGAACAGCGCACGGGACTCCGGGAGGGCCCGGATCCGGTCGACGAACGGGCCGATCAGTTCACGCCGGTGGGGGCGGACCTGGACGAGGAGGAGCGCTTCGAGGCCCCGTCCGAGTTTGGCCGGATCCAGCCGCAACTGTTGCCCGAGGATCACGCCGGTGCGACGCAGCCGTGCCACCCGGTCGAGGCAGGTGGAGGGCGCGACGCCGACCTCGGCGGCGAGCTCGCGGTAGGTGGTCCGGGCGTCGTTCTGCAGGAGGCGGAGAATGTGCAGATCAACCGGGTCCAGTACGACAGAATCGGCCATCCGCCGAACGTAGCACGGCGTTTCCTTGCTACTTTCCGGTATCCGTTCACAGTGCCGCCATGGACGCCATGGATCACGGCCACTCGGCCATCCCGAGGGCCCTCACCACCGAAGCCGTGCACGCCGGCCGCGAAGACCTCGCCGGACTCGGGCTGCACGCCCCGCCGCTCGACCTGTCCACCACCTACCCCTCGTACGACGCCCGGGCCGAGGCCGCCCGGATCGACGAGTTCGCGACCACGGGCGCCCGGCTCGACGGGCCGCCCGTCTACTCCAGGCTCGACAACCCCACCGTGGCCCGCTTCGAGGAGGCACTCGCCCGCCTGGAGGGCGCCGAGGCCGCCGTCGCCTTCGCCAGCGGCATGGCGGCCCTCACCGCCGTGCTCCTCGCCCGGGCGGCCCAGGGCCTCCGGCACGTCGTCGCGGTTCGTCCGCTCTACGGCTGCAGCGACCACCTCCTCGACGGCGGCCTGCTCGGCACCGAAGTGACCTGGACCGATCCGGCGGGCGTCGCGGACGCGATCCGGCCCGACACCGGCCTCGTCATGGTGGAGTCGCCGGCCAACCCGACCCTCGCCGAGGCGGACGTCCGCGCCCTCGCCCATTCCTGCGGCTCCGTGCCGCTCCTGGTCGACAACACCTTCGCCACGCCGGTGCTCCAGCGCCCCGTCGAGCAGGGCGCGCGCATCGTGCTGCACAGCGCGACCAAGTACCTGGGTGGCCACGGCGACGTCATGGGCGGAGTCGTCGCCTGCGACGAGGAGTTCGCCCGCACCCTCCGGCAGGTCCGCTTCGCCACCGGCGGGGTGCTCCATCCGCTCGCCGGCTACCTGTTGCTGCGGGGCCTCTCCACCCTTCCGGTGCGGGTCAGGGCGGCGTCCGCGACGGCTGCGGAACTGGTCAGACGACTCGTCACCGACCCCCGGATCGCCCGTGTCCACTATCCGCGGATCGGCGGTGCGATGATCGCCTTCGAGGTGTACGGGGACCCGCACGACGTGATCGCCGGAGTGCGGCTGATCACCCCGGCGGTCAGTCTCGGCAGCGTCGACTCCCTCATCCAGCACCCGGCTTCCATCAGCCACCGCATCGTGGCCGAGGGCGATCGCCGTGCGGCGGGCGTCAGCGACCGCCTGCTGCGGATGTCGGTTGGCCTCGAGGACGTCGAGGACCTGTGGCGCGACATCACCCAGGCGCTCAGCGCTCCGCCCGCCGGGTCTCCTCGTGCGGCACGGTCAGGGCTTCCGGACGCGGTGCCGGGGCAAGCCGTGCGGTGATCACCAGGGTGCCCTCTTCGATCTGGTAGTCGAGGGGGAGGTTCAGCGCCCGCATCGCGGCCACCATCCCGGTGTTGGAGGACTGGGTGACGGCGTACACGCTGGCGCAGCCGGCCTCCTCGGCCATCGCCACCAGGCGGCCGAGGAGTTCGGAGCCGATGCCGCGCCGCTGCCAGTCGTCCTCGACGAGGAGGGCCACCTCCGTCTCGTCGCCGTCCCACAGCAGGTGCCCGAGGGCGACGAGACGACCGGAGGCGGTCTGCACGGCGAGGGTGCGTCCGAAGCGGGGGCTGAGCAGGTGGTCGAGATAGCGGTCGGCGTCGCCGACCGGGCCGTGGTAGCGCAGGCCCAGGGTGCGGGCCGAGCAGCGGTCGTGCATGGCCCGCGCGGCGGGCAGGTCGCGCTGGTCGGCCCGACGGACGGTGATCTCGTTGCCCTCGGGCAGGGTCAGCACGTCCTGGCTGCGCGGGACGCGCGGGCCGAGCCGGGCGTCGAGTTCCACGAGGGCCCGGGCCCGGGCGAACTCGGTCGGGGTGAAGGGCAGATAGGGGCGCTCGACGACGATCGTGCCTCCGTGCGGATCGCGCAGCCGCATCGTGGTCTCCTCCAGCACGCCTTCGACCGGGGCCTGTTCGCCGGTGGGGCGACCGGTGAGGGAGACGGCCGGTACGGAGCGGAGGGTGCAGCGACCGAGGAGCTGGCGCAGCGCGAGCGGCAGTTCGGCAGTGTCGAGCGCGGTGCGGGTGGCGAGACCGAGCACCCTGGTCGGGATGTCCACCAGGTCGTGGGCATCGGCGCGTTCGGTCCAGGTGTCGCGCCCTCCGGCGGCAGCGGTCCCGTGGGCAAGGGCCTGTGCGGAGAGGTCCGCGGGGGCTCGGAGCAGGAACTCGTCGACCGTTCCGTCGGCGAGCGGATGCGTCTGCAGGGTGAGGATGTCGACGTTCAGTCGGGCGAGGGCCGTGCACAGCGAGGCCAGACTGCCCGGGGTGTCCGCGACGGTGGTTCGCATGCGCCACAGCGAGGTTGCGGCGGG
Organism: Streptomyces sp. NPDC058877; assembly: GCF_042742855.1. Taxonomy (NCBI): domain Bacteria; kingdom Bacillati; phylum Actinomycetota; class Actinomycetes; order Kitasatosporales; family Streptomycetaceae; genus Streptomyces; species Streptomyces sp. NPDC058877. The sequence continues at coordinate 14,270 of NZ_JBHYMF010000111.1, forward strand.
CGGCCCGGTCCGTCCCTCCTCCCCGTCCTCCGCCGGTGCGGTCGCCGCCGACCGGTCCGTGGTGCCGTGCCCGCCGGTGTCATCGGCGGGCGGCGCATGGCTGGTATGACCGTGCCTCCGTGCCCACCAGGCGTGGAACGCGGCGGTGGCGACCAGGGCGATCGCCGAGAAGACCAGCAGGTAGGGTCCCTCGGGGCCCTTGACGATGGTCTTGGCGATGGTGTCGGCCACCACCACGGCGGTGAACAGGGCGGCCAGTTCGATCAGGTCGTGCCGCCAGTGGTGCGGGCGGCGGGCGCTCTTCGAAGACGTCACATCGGTCATGGCTTCACTGTGACCCAGAGGTGTTGCGTGATCACGAACGCTTTGTGACTGATGGGTTAAGCGCCTATCTGGCGACTTAAAGACCGATTCAGGCCTTTTGTGGCGGAGATTGATTGTTCCCTTGACGGAGCACGCTCAGCAGTCGGGTGGCTTGCACCACCAGCTGTGAGGAACCCCCTCCGGCAGCGAGGGCGTCGAGCCCGGCGACCTCGTCCCGAGCCCCGCACCGCTCCGCGCAGTCGGCGCCGACCGCCAGCACCTCACCGAGCCCCCGCACCGCCCCCGGCTTGCCGAGCGGTTCGGGAAGCAGCGCCGCCAGCACCGCCCAGACCGTTCCGTACGCTCCTGCCGCGGACGCCGTTCGGACCGCGTCCGCCAGCCGGTTCGACTTGATCGAACCCTCCGCGAGCAGCGTCCCCAACTCCGTGCCCAACCGTCGGGCGTCCAGTTCGCCCCGCGACGCCAGGACGAGCACGGCGTCCACCGCACGCAGCCGGTCGTCCGCGTCCACGCAGCCGAGACCGAACGCCAGGGCCAGATGGACCGCCCGACCCACCGGGCCCGCGGCCTCGGCCAGCACGGTGAGGGGCTCGCTCGCCCCCCGTGCGTCCCTGTCGACGCAGTTCGCCAGGAACGGCAGGAGACAGGCCGCCAGTAGCTCCCGGTCGGCGGGCAGCACCGAAGCCCACGGGGCAGGGGTCCCCGCCCCGTGACCGCAGTGCCGGGGAGCGGCTTCCGGCACGCCGCCCAGCCAGCGGAAGGCGGGCGGGAACTCCTCCCGCAGCACCGGACGGTCACCGAGGTCGACCACGATCCGGTCGGTCAACCACCTCCTCCCCGAGGGCCCGTCCTGCTCCTCGGGGAGGAGCCGCACGGTCGCCCCCAGGGGCGCCGCACCCGGGTCGGCCCCTCCCGTGCGCAACCAGGCGGCGAGCCGCCGGCCGGCCGGGGTGCCGAGCGCCTCCGCCTCCTCCGCGGCCCGTCCCGCCGACGGATCGGTCCGCTGGACCCGCACCAGGGCCTGGGCGAAGTCGCAGGGAGCGGGCTCGACGCCGGCCTCCCGGTACCCCCGCACTCCCTCCACCAGGGCCAGCGGGTCGATCGCCCCGGTGTGCCAGGTCGGCGTGGAAAGGAGGAACGGCAACGCGCCCGTGCCGATCAGATCGGCCGCCTCCCACAGTCGGGCGTCGAAGGTTCCGGACAGCGCTCGGTGGAGACAGGTCTCCGGCCCGGGCCCCTTCGCCCGGTGTCGGGCGACCAGGTCCCGGTCCAGCGCGCCGAGCAGCCCGGCGAGCACCACGGGGAACCCCCGGTGGTGACGTGCGGAGGAAGGGGCCTCCGGTGGCCACGGCGGTCGGGGAAGGGCCTCCCGTACCGCCCCGGCCAGGGCCTCACGGTCCCGGTGGGCGTGCCGCACCAGACCGTCGAGGGCCCGCTCCCACGCCACGGGATCCTCCGGGAACCCCTGCACCACCAGCTCCGCCACCCACTCCTCGACCGTCGTCGCCGGGGGAGCGAGCAGCCGGGGCTCGGGAACCGGCGGCAGGATCTCCTCGTACGGGAACACGACCCCGGCCCCCAGGCCCCGGCCGAACAGCGCCTCGGCGGCCCGCCGGTGCGTCGGGCCCAGTAGCCCGGCGGCCTCGGCCAGCTGCTGCCGCACCTCCGCGTCGACGGCGGACAGATGGCGCCCCACCAGCGTGAGGGCCCGCTCCTGCACACCGGTGTCCTCGTGCCCGAAGGCCTCCGCCACGGCCGGCAGTACTTCGTCGACTGCGTCCGGCGCTCGTACCAGTGCCTCTTCCACCAGCGCCAGTTGGGCCCGCAGGAGCTTCTTCTCGGTGCGGAGGAGCACGCCGGCCGTCATCTCGGCCAGCGCCCCGGCCGGCAGCGCGCCCGCCGAGGCCAGCCCTGCCAGGGCCTCTTGGGCGTACCCGGCGACCGGCGACGGAGCATCCGCCGCGATGTCGGTCCAGTCGGTCATCCGCGCCCGCAACTCGTTCGCGTTCGGTTCGAGCAGGCGCACCACCTCCAGTGAAAAGCGCAGGTGGCGGAGGGGACCGCCCCGCAGCAGCCGGGAGACACCGGCGTCCAGGACCCGGGCACGGTCCAGGACCCCTTCGGAGACGAGCCCCCGCAACGCCGAGGGCCAGTGCTCCGCCGGACGGTGCCCGACCGGTCGGGCCAGCCGTTCGGGCGGCTCGGCCATCGTGAGGGCGTGCTCCACCAGGACCGGCGCCTGAGGGTCTTCCCGGAGCCGCTCCACGAGCTGGTCATCGGTGAGGTGGCGGGTCCACCCGGCGACGTAGCCGTCGGTCGGGGGAACCGCACGTCCGCAACGCACCGCGAGACTGTGGAGCAGCGCGTAGCCGTTCTCCGCCACGGACCGGCGTCCGGCCAGGCGTCCCATCAGCTCCGCCGCCCACGCCGGGTCCCGGTCACCGAGCGCCGCGAGGACCAGGGGGCCGTCCTCCTCCCGGAAGGGGAGACCGCGCGCGCCGAGCCAGCCCGCTGCCGCTGCCGCCGTCGGGGCGCAGCCGGCGCCCGCCACGCACAGTGCGCTGCGGATGCCGTCCGTCAGGTCCGGGTGGGGCACCCCCTTCCCGGCACGCACCTCGGCGCGCAGTGCCTCCAACCGCACCAGTGCTGCCCCACGTGCGGCGGCGTCCAGCGGCTCCAAGAGCGCAGGCACCCGGCGGTGCTCGCCCGCGCGCACCGCCGCGAGCAGCTCCTCGACGCGGATGGCGTCCCGGCCGCCGTGCCCCTCGCCGTCAAGCGTTTCCATGTCCGTTGCCACGTCCTTCCCCGTCCCGTTCCCCGCGGCGTCCCTCCCCGGCGCCCGCCGCGCCGCGTCGCTCCGCCCGGGCCCGCCCCGCACGCGGCCCCGCTCCGGTGCCGATGCGTACGGCCCCGGGCCTGCGGTGCGTCGCAACGCCCGATCCGAGGTGGCCGGTCGGAGCACGCGGACTGCGGCACGGACGGGAGGACACGGGCGGGCGCCGATGAGGATCGCCTCATGGGAACGACGTTAGGCCCCCGCACTGACATCCGCCGGATCCGGCTCCCGCCCGTCTCCGTCCGGGGCCCTACTGGCCGACCCGTCCCGGCTGGAGGACCTTGCTGAACAGCACCGTTCCGCCCTCGGCGCGCAGCCGCACGGTCAGCTCCCCGCTGTGCCCGTCGATGTCGACCTCGCCGAAGTACTGGGGGCTCTCCATCGGGGACAGGTTCGCCCGCTCCGGCGCCCGGACGAACACGCGCTCGGGGCCGAAGGTCGCGTCCAGGGCGTTCGCGGGGAACCCGCCGGCGGCCAGCGGTCCCGACACGAACTCCCAGAAGGGGGAGAAGTCCCGGAAGGCCGCCCGCTCCGGCGCGTAGTGCTGCGCCGAGGTGTAGTGGACGTCCGCCGTCAACCACACCGTGCCGGTGATCCGCCGGTGCTTCACGAACCGCAGCAGTTCCGCGATCTGGAGTTCCCTGCCCAGGGGCGCTCCCGGGTCGCCCTGGGCGATCGCCTCGAAGTTCGCCGCACCGTCCGGCACGACCAGCCCGATCGGCATGTCCGCCGCGAGGACCTTCCACACGGCCCGGGAAGCGGTCAACTCCCGCTTGAGCCAGGCCAGCTGTTCGGCACCGAGGATGCCGGTGGTGTCATCGGCCTGTCGACCGGGCGAGTTGGCGTTGCGGTACGAGCGCATGTCGAGCACGAACACGTCGAGCAGCGGCCCGTACCGCACCACCCGGTGCATCCGGCGCTCGCGCCCCGTGCCGCGCGGGTGGAGCGTGGAGACCGGGAAGTACTCGCCGAACGCCTGCGAGGCGCGGGCCGCGAGGACGTCCACGTCCTTCTCGGTGTAGCGGGGGTCGTCCAGTATCTGCCCCGGGTACCAGTTGTTCCGCACTTCGTGGTCGTCCCACTGCACCACCGAGGGCACCTGCGCGTTGAAGGCCCGGACGTTGTGGTCGAGGAGGTTGTAGCGGAAGTTGCCCCGGTACTCGTCGAGGGTCTCGGCGACCTTCGCCTTCTCCGGCGTCGTGACGTTCCGCCAGACGCGTCCGTCCGGCAGGGGCACGCTCGGCTGGATGACCCCGTCGGCGTAGATCGTGTCGCCGCTGCACAGGAAGAAGTCGGGATCCAGGCGACGCATCTCCTCGTACGCGCGGAAGCCCCCGATGTCCGGGTTGATGCCCCAGCCCTGTCCCGCGATGTCCCCGGACCACAGGAAGCGGATCCCGTCGCGACGTCGCTCCGGAGCGGTGCGGAAGGTGCCGAGGACCGGTGCGCCCGACCGGCGGGGATCGTCCGGGTCGACGAGGGTGACCCGGTAGTGGATCTGCTCTCCCGCCGGGAGGCCGCGGAGGGCGGTGGTGCCGGTGAAGTCGGTGCCCGCGCCGACCAGGGGGCCGTGGTGGCGTCGCACGCGCCGGAAGGAACCGGTCGCCGAGGTTTCCACGAGCATCCGCGCAGGACGGTCCGACCGCACCCAGACCAGTCCCGAAGAGGCGGTGACGTCCCCCACCTGCACGCCCCATGCGGCGTGCGGGCGGCCCGCACGGGCGAACGCCGGCGCCGCGAATCCGGTGCCGCCGAGGGCGAGTGCCGCCGACGCGGCCAGCGAGCCGCGCAGGAGGTTGCGCCGGCCCGGAGAGGACGCGGGGGCGGTCGAAGGGGAGGAGCCGGGCACGGATCGGGACATGGAGGGGCCTCCGGGGCTGTCGTTTCCGGTCGTGGGCGGTGCGCCGCACCATGCCTAACGGCCGGGTGCGGCGCCCACGCGAACCCCGTGTGAACAGAACCTCCCGGCGGAGTGCGCACCGGTCACCCCGCCCCGCACGCCTCCGCCACCCGCCGGATCCCCTCGTCGATGGCCGCAGCGGACAGGTGTGCGTACCCGATGACGAGCCGGACGTCCCCGTCCGCGGGGCGTGCGGTGCCGTACTCCCGGAGCAGGCGCAGCGCCACCCCGGCTTCCTCCGCCCGGGCCAGGAGCCGTTCCGCCGGCCCGAACCGTTCCGGCACGCGCGCGATGACGTGCAGTCCCGCCGCGATGCCGGTCACCCCGGTCCCGGGCAGGTGCGCGCCGAGCGCGGCGAGCAGCGCGTCCCGCCGCTCGCGGTAGGCGCGCTGGCAGCGGCGCAACTGCCGGTCGTACCCGCCCCGGGTCACGAACTCGGCGAGCACGGCCTGGTCGAGGACGGGATTGCCGAGGTCCATCGTCCGCTTCCGCTCGACGACCCCGTCGAGCAGTGCCTCCGGGACGAGCAACCAGCCGAGCCGCAGCCCCGGGGCCAGCGACTTGCTGACCGACCCCGCGTAGGCGACCCGTTCGGGGTCGAGGCCCTGGAGGGCGCCGACGGGGGCGCGGTCGTAGCGGAAGTCGCCGTCGTAGTCGTCCTCCAGGACGTACCCGTCCACCGCGCGCGCCCAGTCGAGGAGCGCGGCCCGACGCTCCGCCGACCAGGCGATTCCGGAGGGGAACTGGTGGGAGGGGGTCACGACCACCGCCCGCACCCCGGAGTCGGCGAGCGGCCCCGGGCGCAAGCCCTCCTCGTCCAGCGGCAGCCACACCGTCTCCAAGCCGGTCGAGGCGAACAGGTGTCCGTGCTCCGGGCTGCCGGGATCCTCGATCCCGACCCGGCGGAGCCCGCGGGCCCGCAGGACGAAACCCAGCAGCGTCGACGCCTGTGCCACGCCCGAACAGACCACGAGCCGTTCCGGATCGGCCACCACGCCGCGTCGCCGCGTCAGCATCGCGGCCAGCGCCCCGCGCAGTTCGGGCAGCCCGCGGGGGTCCGGATAGCCGAGCGCCGGGTGAGGGAGCCGGCTGAGCACGGCCCGCTGAGCCGCCGCCCAAGCGCTCCTCGGAAACAGCGACAGGTCGGGGGTTCCCGGGCGGAAGTCCACCCGGATCCCGGGCGACCCGGCGGCCGGGTCACGGGCGCCGGGCACGGCCGCCCGGGCCGTGTCGCCCACCCAGGTCCCCGCGCCCCGCTCGCTGCGCAGGTACCCCTCGGCCGTCAGCTGCTCGTACGCCTCGGTGACCAGGCCCCGGGAAACGCCCAGGTCGGCGGCGAGTTCGCGGCTTGCAGGCAGTCGCGTCCCGGCCGTGAGCCGCCCGAAGCGCACGGCCTCCCGCAAGGCCTCCTGCAGGGCCCGTCCCCGCCGTCGCGCCGGAGCGCCGACGGCGGGCAGCAGCAGTTCCCACGCGGCCCGTCCATGGCTCGTCATTCCCCCGTGCCCCTCCTCGTCGTCCCGGTCCGGGCCGGCGGCGCCCGCCCGGTCAGCCCCCCCCATGATCACCGCTGTACGTCCAGGGCAACGCCGTTGCGTTTACGTTCTGCGGCGGGCTGTGAGCCCCGCGCGGAGGTGCTCGGCACGGACCTCGAGGGTGTGGGTCTGGGCTTGTTGGGGGTGGGCGTCGGCGTTCGGTCCGTACTTGCTCGTCGGGTTCTTCCGGGTGTGGGCCTTGATCCGCTGTCGGCGGTGGGCGGGCAGCAGCCCGTCCAGGACGGCCTGGCCGTTCGCGCCGAGCAGGGCGGCCGGTCCGGTGGGCAGAATTCCGGTCGCGTTGACCGCCTGGTCGGTCGTGGCCTGGAGTAGGACGGTGAAACTGACCCGTTCCATCGGTGTGCCCGGGCGGGCGGCGAGGGCGTCGCCGGCCGTGCGGATGAGGGTGTGGTAGGCAGTCAGGAGAGCGTAGACCTCCTGGTCAAGGTCCTGAAGGTTGCGGGAGCGCAGGACACGGCCGTCCAGCAGCGTCGTCTTGATCGAGAAGTAGGTCGTCTCCACCTGCCAGCGTCGGTGGTAGAGATCGACCAGCTCGTGGGCGGGGTAGCGGTCGGCGTCGGGCAGGCTGGTGACCGGCCGTCAGGGTTCGCGCCGGATGGTGCCGTCGGTGAGTGTGATGGTGGCCCACGCCTCGATCACCCGCACCGGGACCAGGCCGTAGCCGTGCCCGGCCCGGTACTCGCCGGTCAGCAGGGCCGTGTAGGAGCCGTCGGGCAGGTGGCCGGTCGCGGTCGGGGACGTGGAGCAGGGTTCCGTCCAGGGCGACCGTCCGCAGGCCCTGGTGGAAGGAGCCGGGCTGGGTGGGGTCGGCCACCGGTCCGGCCAGGATCTCGAACAGCCGGGCCAGCGGGGCGGCCCCTATCCGGCGGCGGGGACGTGGGCGGTGAACCAGCCCTCGGGGGCCTTGACCTCCTCGGGCAGCTGCGCCTCCTCGGCGCGCACCTCCTGGAGCAGGACGGCGTCGGCGGAGGTCTCCGCCAGCCACTCGACGAAGCCCTTCTCGGCGGCGGTACGGAGACCGTTGACGTTCGCGGTCGTGACGGGGAACATCCCGGGAGAATACCGACACCCCCGCGACTCGCATACACGTACGATCGATGTCATGCGCATCCAGCCGACCCCCTACGACCACCCCGACGCCGTGAAACTGCAGGACGAGGTGCTGGCCGAGTACGTCGTCCGCTACGGCGACAGTGAGGGCGACGCCACACCGCTCGACCCCACGATGTTCGAGCCGCCGCGGGGCCTCTACCTGCTCGCGTACGACTCCGAGGACCGCCCGGTCGCCAGCGGCGCCTGGCGCGCCCAGGACGAGAACGGCGAGGGGTACGCGGACGGGGACGCCGAGCTGAAGCGGATGTACGTGATCCCCGAGGTGCGCGGCCTGGGTCTGGCCCGCCGCATTCTGGCCCTCCTGGAGGAGGACGCCCGCGCCGCCGGCCGGACCCGCGTGGTCCTGGAGACCGGCACCGAGCAGCCCGAGGCCATCGCCCTCTACCTCTCCAGCGGCTACGCACCCGCCGCCGCCAAGTTCGGCCACTACCGCCACCACGAGGCCAGCCGCTGCTTCACGAAGCCGCTGGTCTGACG
>NZ_JBHYMF010000112.1:0-22382 GCF_042742855.1 Streptomyces sp. NPDC058877
CGACCGGGTTCAGCAGCCGAGCAGACGGCTGCCCAGGTAGCCCTGGATCTGGTCGAGGGAGACGCGCTCCTGCTTCATGCTGTCGCGCTCGCGCACGGTCACCGCGTTGTCGTCGAGGGTGTCGAAGTCGACGGTGATGCAGAACGGGGTGCCGATCTCGTCCTGGCGGCGGTAGCGGCGGCCGATGGCGCCGGCGTCGTCGAACTCGATGTTCCAGTTCTGCCGCAGGTCCGCGGCCAGCCCCTTGGCCTTCGGGGAGAGCTGCGGGTTGCGCGAGAGCGGCAGGACGGCGGCCTTGACCGGGGCCAGGCGGTGGTCGAGGCGCAGCACCGTGCGCTTCTCCATGACGCCCTTGGCGTTGGGGGCCTCGTCCTCGGTGTACGCGTCGAGCAGGAAGGCCAGCATCGTGCGGCCGACACCGGCGGCGGGCTCGATGACGTACGGCGTGTAGCGCTCGTTGGACTCCTGGTCCAGGTAAGTGAGGTTGGCGCCGGAGGCCTTGGAGTGGGCGCTCAGGTCGTAGTCGGTGCGGTTGGCGACGCCCTCCAGCTCGCCCCACTCGCTGCCGCCGAAGGAGAAGCGGTACTCGATGTCAGCGGTGCGCTTCGAGTAGTGGGAGAGCTTCTCCTGCGGGTGCTCGAACCAGCGCATGTTCTCCTCGCGGAGACCCAGACCGGTGTACCAGTTCCAGCGCTGCTGCATCCAGTACTCCTGCCACTCCTCGTCCTCACCCGGCTTGACGAAGAACTCCATCTCCATCTGCTCGAACTCGCGGGTGCGGAAGATGAAGTTGCCCGGAGTGATCTCGTTCCGGAAGGACTTGCCCATCTGCGCGATGCCGAACGGGGGCTTCTTGCGCGAGGTCGTCTGCACCTGGGCGAAGTTGGTGAAGATGCCCTGGGCGGTCTCCGGGCGCAGGTAGGCGACGGAGCCGGTGTCCTGGGTCGGGCCGAGGTGCGTGGAGAGCAGACCGGAGAACTGCTTGGGCTCGGTGAAGGTGCCCTTGTTGCCGCAGTGGGGGCAGTTGAGGTCGGTGAGGCTCTCGGGGAGACGACCGTGCTTCTCCTCGTACGCCTCCTCCAGGTGGTCGGCACGGAAGCGCTTGTGGCAGGAGGTGCACTCGGTCAGCGGGTCGGTGAAGGTGGCGACGTGACCGGAGGCCTCCCAGACCTCGGTGGCCAGGATGACCGACGAGTCGATGCCGACGACGTCCTCGCGCGCGGTGACCATGTAACGCCACCACTGGCGCTTGATGTTCTCCTTGAGTTCGACACCCAGCGGTCCGTAGTCCCAGGCGGCACGCTGGCCGCCGTAGATCTCGCTGCAGGGGTAGACGAAGCCACGGCGCTTGCTCAGGCTGACGATGGTGTCGATCTTGTCGGCGGCCACGGTGCTCTCTTCATTACGAGGACGAAGTGCGAATGCCTCAGGTTACCGGCGCCCGCACCCCCCGTTTCAAATCGGTCCGGTACTCGGGGTCCACGAGGGGTCCGCGGGGGACCTCCGGGGGGGCGCGAGGCCGGGGAGAGGAAGGGCGTGGGAGGGACCACAGGAAAGGCAATTGACAACCGTTTCCAGTTTTGTTGAAAATGACTGTCATGAACGTACGTCGCCTCATACCCCGCACCGCCCTCGCCGGAGCCGTCGCACTCGGCCTCGTCTCCCTCACCGCCTGCGCCGGCACCTCGGACGCCGCGAACAAGGGGAACGGCGGCAAGCTGGACGTGGTGGCGTCGTTCTACCCCATGCAGTACCTGGCCGAGCAGATAGGCGGCGGCCACGTCGCCGTCACCACGCTCACCAAGCCCGGCGTCGAACCCCACGACCTGGAGCTCAAACCGAAGCAGATCGGCGAGCTCGGCGAGGCCGACGTCATCCTCTACCTCAAGGGCATCCAGCCCGCCGTCGACGACGCCATCGCCCAGGCCGGCGTCACGCACACCGTCGACGCGACCACCCTCACGGAGCTCGAAGAGCACGGCACCGGGGTCGGCCACGACCACGAGGGCGAGGAAGCGGGCCACGACCACGCCTCCGAAGCCGGCGCCGACCCGCACGTCTGGCTCGACCCCGTGAAGTACGCCGAGGTCGCGAAGGGCGTCGGCAGCACCCTGGAGAAGGCCGACCCGGACCACGCCGCCGACTACCGGAAGAACACCGACGCCCTGCTGAAGAAGCTCGACGCACTGAACACCGAGTTCGAAACGGGCCTCAGGTCCACCGCCACCAGGACCTTCATCACCACCCACTCCGCCTTCGGCTACCTCGCCGAGCGGTACGACCTGGAGCAGGAGGGCATCACCGGAGTCGACCCCGAGTCCGAGCCGAGCCCCGCCCGCATCAAGGAACTCCAGGACATCGCCGAGAAGGACAAGGTCTCCACCGTCTTCTTCGAGACCCTGGCGAGCGACAAGACCGCGAAGACCCTCGCCGGCGACACCGGCCTCAGGACCGATGTGCTCGACCCGCTGGAGGGCATCACGGACAAGTCCAAGGGCGACGACTACATCGAGGTCATGCAGTCCAACCTCGCCGCGCTGAAGAAGGCCCTCGGCGCCAAGTGACCACAGCACACCAGGAGGTACGAGCCATGGCGTCTCCGGATCCCGTCCTTTCCGTCCGCGGAGCCACCGCGGCCCTCGGCGCACGGCCCGTCCTCCGCGGCGTCGACCTCACCGTCCACCGCGGCGAGGTCGTCGCCCTGCTCGGGGCCAACGGCTCCGGCAAGTCCACCGCCGTCCGCGCCGTGATCGGCCAGGTGCCGCTGACCGGCGGCACCATCGAGTTGTTCGGCACCGCACGGAAGCGGTTCCGCGACTGGGCCCGGATCGGCTACGTGCCGCAGCGCACCACCGCCGCGGCCGGCGTCCCCGCCACCATCCGCGAGGTCGTCTCCTCGGGCCGGCTCTCCCGCCGCGCGTTCGGCTGGGCGACGAAGGCGGACCGGGCGGCCGTCGACCGGGCGATCGAGCTCGTCGGCCTCGCCGACCGCGCCAAGGACTCCGTCTCCGCGCTCTCCGGCGGTCAGCACCAGCGGGTCCTGATCGCCCGCGCCCTCGCCTCGGAGCCCGAACTCCTCATCATGGACGAGCCTATGGCCGGCGTGGACCTCGCGAGCCAGGAGATCCTCGCCTCGACCCTGCGCGAACAGGTCGCCGGCGGCACGTCGGTGCTCCTCGTCCTGCACGAACTGGGCCCCCTGGAGCCGCTGATCGACCGCGCGGTCGTCCTCCGTGACGGCTGTGTCGTCCACGACGGCCCGCCGCCCGAGGCCCTCGGCCAGCACGCCCTGCCGGGCCACGACCACGTACATCCGCACGCGGCCGGCGAGCCGCTCCGCACGGGACTGCTGACCTGACCATGGACTTCCTCGAACCCGCCTTCATGCAGAGGTCGCTCCTCGCGGCCGTCCTCGTCGGCATCACCGCGCCCGCCGTCGGCATCTACCTCGTCCAACGCCGCCAGGCCCTGATGGGCGACGGCATCGGCCACGTCGCCATGACCGGTGTCGGGCTCGGCTTCCTGTTGAACTCCAGCCCGGTCTGGATGGCGACGCTCGTCGCCGTCGCGGGCTCGATCGCGATGGAACTGATCCGGGCGTACGGGAAGACCCGCGGCGACCTCGCGCTCGCGCTGCTCTTCTACGGCGGCATGGCCGGCGGCGTCATGCTGACCAGCCTCTCGACGACCGGCTCCAACGCCAACCTCACGACGTACCTCTTCGGCTCGCTCTCCACCGTCTCACCGGAGGACGTCACCGCGATCAGCATCCTCGCGGCCTTCGTCATCCTGATCACGGTCGGGCTGCGCAAGCAGCTCTTCGCGGTCAGCCAGGACGAGGAGTTCGCCCGGGTCACCGGTCTGCCGGTGCGCGCCATGAACCTGCTGGTCGCGGTCACCGCCGCGGTGACCGTCACGGTCGCCATGCGGGTCGTCGGCCTGCTGCTGGTCAGCGCCCTCATGGTGGTGCCGGTGGCAGCCGCCCAGCAGCTGTCGAAGTCCTTCCGGGCGACCTTCGTGCTCGCGGTGGCGACCGGCATCACCGTCACCCTGGCGGGCACGGTCACCTCCTACTACCAGGACGTGCCGCCCGGCGCGACCATCGTCCTGTACGCGATCGGAATCTTCATCGCGCTGACCTTCCTCGCCGCGCCGCTCGCCCGGCGGAGGGCCCGACTCGCCGAGGCGGGCACCCAGGACTGCGACGCACGGGTCCCGGGCACCCGGCGCCCGACGGACGACGTGAAGGTCTGACCCGCGGGACACGGGGGGCTGGCAGAATGGCGGGGGCAGACAAGCATCCAAGGAGGCCCCCGTGGTGACGGCAGGACCCCCCGTACGCGGCCGCTCGACCAAGCAGCGGGCCGCCGTGTCGGCGGCACTGAACGAGGTGGACGAGTTCCGCAGCGCCCAGGAACTGCACGACATGCTCAAGCACCGCGGTGACTCCGTCGGCCTCACCACCGTCTACCGCACACTGCAGTCCCTCGCGGACGCCGGCGAGGTGGACGCGCTGCGCACCAGCGACGGCGAGACCGTGTACCGCCGCTGCTCGACCGGCGACCACCACCACCACCTGGTCTGCCGCGTCTGCGGCAAGGCCGTGGAGGTGGAGGGCCCGATGGTGGAGCAGTGGGCCGAGGCGATCGCCTCGGAGCACGGCTTCGTGAACGTGGCGCACACCGTGGAGATCTTCGGCACCTGCGCGGACTGTTCCGAGAAGTGACCTGACATACCCGGGGGCCCGTACCGATGCTCTTTCGGTACGGGCCCCTTCGGGTGTCCGCCCGGCCCCGGGGCCGGGCGGCGTCGCGCGCCGGGAGGGTGCGGAGCCGGCCGGAGCCGGCCGGGTCACCCCGCGCCCGTCAGGCCTTGTCGAGGACGGCCAGGTCGGCCGGGTCGACGCCGCCGAAACGCCGGTCGCGCTGGGCGAACTCGATGCAGGCCCGCCACAGGTCGCGGCGGTCGAAGTCGGGCCAGAGCACGTCCTGGAACACCATCTCGGCGTACGCGCTCTGCCAGATCAGATAGTTCGAGGTGCGCTGCTCACCGCTGGGCCGCAGGAAGAGGTCCACGTCCGGCATGTCCGGGTAGTACAGGTACTTCTGGATCGTCTTCTCAGTGATCTTCGCCGGGTCCAGCTTGCCCGCCCGCACGTCCTCCGCGAGCGCCTGGGCCGCGTCCGCGAGCTCCGCCCGACCGCCGTAGTTCATGCAGAAGTACAGCGTCAGCTTGGTGTTGTCCTTGGTCTGCTCCTGCGCGACCTGGAGCTCCTTGGCCACCGACTTCCACAGCTTGGGCATCCGACCCACCCAGCGCACGCGGATGCCGAGCTCGTCGAGCTGGTCGCGGGTCTTGCGGATGAAGTCCCGGTTGAAGTTCATCAGGAAGCGCACTTCTTCGGGGGAGCGCTTCCAGTTCTCGGTGGAGAAGGCGTACAGCGAGATCGCCCCCACGCCCATCTCGATCGCGCCCTGGAGCACGTCCAGCACCTGCTCGGCGCCGACCTTGTGCCCCTCGGTGCGCGGGAGTCCGCGCTCCTTCGCCCAGCGGCCGTTGCCGTCCATGACGATCGCGACGTGCTCCGGCACCAGCTCCGGCTGGAGCTTCGGCGGACGGGCACCGGAAGGGTGCGGCTCGGGGGTCCTGTACTCCCGACGCTGGCGCCCGAGGAGTCGTGCGATGGCCATGGATGGTCTCTCCTAGCTCTTCTCTACGTAACGCAGGGAGCGCAGGCCGCGCTCCAGGTGCCAGTGCAGATAGGCGGACACCAGTCCGCTGCCCTCCCTGACGTGACGCGGCTCGCACCCGTCCGCCGTCGCCCAGTCGCCGGTGAGCAGCGCGCTGAGCAGGCCGATGGCCTCCGCAGAGGGTACGACGCTTCCGGGCACCCGGCAGTCGCCGCATATGACTCCGCCCGCCGCGACCGAAAAGAATCGGTTCGGCCCCGGGAGCCCACACTTGGCACAGTCCTCGAAGCTGGGCGCATATCCGTTGACGGCGAGGGAGCGGAGCAGGAAGGCGTCCAGGATGAGGTGGGGCGCGTGCTCGCCCCGGGCGAGCGTCCGCAGGCCGCCGACGAGCAGCAGGTACTGCTGCACGGCGGGCTCGCCCTCGTGGTCGGTGAACCGCTCCGCCGTCTCCAGCATGGCCGTGCCGGCCGTGTACCGGGCGTAGTCGGTGACGATCCCGCCGCCGTACGCGGCGATGGTCTCGCTCTGCGTGCAGAGCGGCAGGCCGCGTCCGACCAGCTCGCTCCCCCGGGCGAAGAACTGCACGTCCACGTGCGAGAAGGGTTCGAGCCGGGCCCCGAACTTCGACTTGGTCCGGCGCACTCCGCGTGCGACGGCGCGTACGCGGCCGTGGCCGCGGGTGAGGATCGTGATGATGCGGTCCGCTTCACCCAGCTTCTGGGTGCGCAGCACGATGCCGTCGTCGCGGAACAGACTCATGGGCCCATTCTCGCGTACGCCGGGAACGGTCCGGCCCCGGGTCGTACCGGATCAGGGCACCTCGCCCCGGCTCCGGGCGTTGGCGTGGGCCGTGGCCGCGCTCAGCCGCTCCGCCGCGGTGGCTTCCCGCACCCCCTCCGGCTCCACGTCCCATTCGCGCCCGCCACCCAGCGGTCGGATCTGGACATAGGGGCCTTCTCGCCCCATGAGCGTCCCGACCCGTCCGGTGCGGATCTCGACGACGTACGACCCGATGGGCAGCGTCATGGGCGACTCTCCTCCCTCGGCAGTGCGGCGGCGGCGAGGAGCCGGGCCGTTCCCACCGTGCAGCATCCCGTTCCCACGGGCGACCGCGGGGCCTTGCGGCGAGCGCGACGGCGTCGTGCCGGGGGAAGGGACACGCCCCCTCCCCCACCGGTTCCCCGGGCGATTCCGTCACTGCTTCTCGTGCGGTTCCGGGTGCCCCCGTGGTCGTCTTCCTGGTGTCTTCCTTCACCAACGTATGCCTTTCTGAATCCATTTCCCGCTTCGCCTCTCCAGGACGACTACGGATCCGTAGAATCGCCCGCTGCCCGACCGGGCAACTGCGTTGTGGAACTGCAGAGTTGATCCATGACCAGAAAGGGGGGCGAGGCGCCCCGCAGTTCTTCGAGGAGTCCGGAAGGCTCACGGGGAGGGCAGGGTCCGCCCGGGGCGAACGCACGGACGGGCGTTCCCATCCAAAATCCCACCGGCCCGTTCGAGCGGATCATTCGAATGCGACGGCGCCGCGCGGCGGACGAATGGACGCGCTCCCGCGATCCGGCGATTCTTTCCGACAGCCGCACCCCCGGAAAGGCCTCCGCGCACGAGCCCTTTCCGCGCGCCGACCGAGCGGCACGGAGAGCGGCGTCGGGCCGGACGCGCGCCCCCTTCGGACCCGCCCGCTCCGCGGACCGGATCCACCCCCACGCGCCTAGGCGAACTTATGGAAGTCATAAGCTCGCCTTATGAGGCCATAGACCGGGGGTGGGTACCTTCCTGTGCGAGCGATTATTTAGGGTGGCCTAAGTGTCGGCGGCTCCGCCGCCACCTCGCTTGCGAAGGGAACCAGTCATGCCCCGCCCCCTCCGGGTCGCGATCGTCGGCGCCGGCCCCGCCGGAATCTACGCCGCCGATGCGCTGCTGAAGTCCGAGGCCGCCGCCGAGCCGGGCGTGTCCATCGACCTCTTCGAGCGGATGCCCGCCCCCTTCGGCCTCATCCGCTACGGCGTCGCCCCCGACCACCCCCGCATCAAGGGCATCATCACCGCCCTCCACCAGGTCCTCGACAAGCCGCAGGTCCGCCTCTTCGGCAACGTCGACTACGGCACCGACGTCCACCTCGACGACCTCCGCGCCTTCTACGACGCCGTGGTCTTCTCCACCGGCGCCATGGCCGACCGCGAGCTGCGGATCCCCGGTGTCGAGCTGGACGGCTCGCTCGGCGCCGCCGACTTCGCCTCCTGGTACGACGGGCATCCGGACGTTCCGCGCACCTGGGACCTGTCCGCCGAGAAGGTCGCCGTCCTCGGCGTCGGCAACGTGGCCCTCGACATCGCGCGGATCCTCGCCAAGACGGCGGACGAACTGCTGCCGACCGAGATCCCCGCGAACGTCTACGACGGCCTCAAGGCCAACAAGGCCGTCGAGATCCACGTCTTCGGCCGCCGTGGCCCCGCGCAGGCCAAGTTCAGCCCCATGGAGCTGCGCGAACTGGACCACTCGCCGAACATCGAGGTCATCGTCAACCCCGAGGACATCGACTACGACGAGGGTTCGATCGCCGAGCGCCGCAAGAACAAGCAGACCGACATGGTCGCCAAGACGCTGGAGAACTGGGCGATCCGCGACGTCGGCGACCGCCCGCACAAGCTCTTCCTGCACTTCTTCGAGTCCCCCGTCGAGATCCTCGGCGAGGACGGCAAGGTCATCGGCCTGCGCACCGAACGCACCGAGCTCGACGGCACGGGCAACGTCAAGGGCACCGGCCAGACCACCGACTGGGACGTCCAGGCCGTGTACCGCGCCGTCGGCTACCTCTCCGACGAACTGCCCAAGCTCCCCTGGGACGCCGTCTCCGGAACCGTCCCGGACCAGGGCGGTCGCGTGATCGAGGAGACCGGCGAGCACCTGGCCTCCACCTACTGCACCGGCTGGATCCGACGCGGCCCCGTCGGCCTCATCGGCCACACCAAGGGCGACGCCAACGAGACCGTGGCGAACCTCCTGGAGGACTTCGCGCGCGGGCGGCTGCTCACGCCGAGCACCCCGGAGGAGGACGCGGTCGTGGCCTTCCTGGAGGGCAAGGGCATCACGTACACGACCTGGGAGGGCTGGTACGCCCTGGACGCCGCGGAGAAGGCCCTCGGCGAGCCGCAGGGCCGCGAGCGCGTGAAGATCGTCGAGCGCGAGGACATGCTGCGCGCGAGCGGCGCCCTCGACTAGGACGCGCAGCGGAGGTCCCGTCCTGCCCGCGGCGTCCCCCGCCCCTGACGGAGCGCGCCCCGTGTCCCTCCGCGAGGCCCTCCCCCCGGCCCGGTCCTACCCTGGAAGGATCGGGAAGGGGTGAGGGTCATGTCCGCACCCACGGTCGACCGGCTCACCCGGGCGCGGGACGCAGCGGCCCGGGAGTCCTGGGTCGAGGCGTACGGGCTGCTGCACGCCCACGACGAGCACCCGTCGCGCGCCCTGACCGCCGACGACCTGGCGGCCCTGGCCGACGCGGCCTGGTGGTCGGGCCGGGTGGACGAGTCCGTCGCCGCCCGTCTGCGGGCGCACGCGGCGTACGCGGCGGTCGGTGACCACCGGGGCGCCGGGCTGGCCTCCTGGTGGCTGTCGTACGAGTACGAGGGCCTCGGCCGCCCCGCGGCGGCGGCCGGGTGGCTGCACCGGGCCCACCACCACCTGGACGAGCTGCCGCCCTGCCCCGAGCAGTGCTTCCTCGCCTGGAGCGATGCGGAGACGGCGTCGGCCCGCGGCGACGGCCCGGCCGCCCTCGCCGCCGTCCACCGGATGACCCGGCTCGCCCACCGCTCGGGCAGCGCGGACCTCCTCGCCCTGAGCCGTCAGGCCGAGGCGTCGGTCCTCTTCGCGGGCGGCCGTCGCGCCGAGGCCCTGGGCCTGCTCGACGACGCGATGTGTGCGGTCACGGCCGGCGAGCTGACCGGCGTCTTCACGGGCTGGCTGTACTGTCTGGCCCTCACCCAGTGCATGGCCGCGGCGGACTTCCGACGTGCGGTGGAGTGGACGGACGCGGCCATGGAGTGGTGCGCCCCGCCCTGGACGGGCCGGCCGCCGGCCGAGCCGACGGGAACCGTCCCCTCGGGGGAGAACCCCTTCCGGGGGGTGTGCCGGGCGCACCGGGTCGAGGTGCTCGACCTGCTCGGGGCCTGGGCGCTCGCGGAGGCGGAGGCACGGCAGGCGTGCCGGGAGGTGCCGGTGGACTGCCTGGAGTCGGCGGCCTCCGCGTACTACGCCGCCGGAAACATCCAGCGGCGCCAGGGCCGTCCGGCGGACGCCGCCGCCTCGTACGCGCACGCCCATGAACTGGGCCGGATCCCGCAGCCCGGACTCGCCCTGCTGAGGCTCGCACAGGGCCGCGCCGACGCGGCGGTGGCCGGTGTGGACCTGGCGCTCGCCTGCCAGAGCGACGCCCGTCACGACCTCCTGAGCCGGGCCAGGCTGCTCGCCGCGCGGACCGAGGTGGCCCTCGCGGTCCGTGACGTGCCCGGGGCCGCGGGCTCGGCTGCGGAGCTGGAAGTGCTGGCCGGGGACGTACCGCTGCTGCGGGCGATGGCCGACACGGCGCGGGGCGCGGTGGCCCTGGCGGAGTCCCGGCCGGAGCCGGCACTTCGGCTGCTGCGCCGGGCCCTCACCGGTTGGCTGGAGCTGCGCGTGCCGTACGAGGCGGCACAGGTGCGGATGCTCCTCGCGGCGGCCGACCGGACGGTGGGCGACGAGGAGGCGGCCCGCCTGGAGCTGGGTGCCGCACGGGCGGTGTTCGAGCGGCTCGGGGCGGTGCCGGACGCCCGACGGGCGGCGGCACTGCTCGGCGGCGGGGCGCGGCGGCGGCTCCCGGGCGGACTGACGGCCCGGGAGGCGGAGGTGCTGCGGCTCGTCGCCACGGGCGGGACGAACCGGGACATCGCACGGGCCCTGGTGATCAGCGAGCACACGGTCGCCCGGCACCTGAACAACATCTTCGCGAAGCTGGAGGTGGGCTCGCGGGCCGCGGCCACGGCGTACGCGTACGACCACGGCCTGGTGTGACCCGGGCCGGCACCGGCCCGGCCCCCCGCCGGAGGGCACCACCGGCACGGGTGGCGCGCCCTGGGCCCGGTCACGGTCCGGAACGGGCCGCCGCGCTCCGTGACCGTCCGCTGCCGTGGGCTCCGCATGGGCCGAACCGCCCATCCCGTCCCGCACCCGCCATGGGCGGTTCGGGCGATGCGGCCCCGGCGGCGGCCCGGGTACACCGGAGGCATGACCACGACGACCCACTCCCTGGACACGCTCCGCGGTGCCGTGCGCGGTGCCGTCGTGACCCGTGACGATGCGTCGTACGACGTTTCCCGTCGGGTCTACAACGCCCTGCACGACCGCCGCCCGGCCGTCGTCGTCCACGCCGTGGACGCCGGCGACGTGATCGCGGCGGTGCTCCACGCCCGGGAGCACGCGCTCCCGCTGGCCGTGCGCGGCGGCTCCCACTCGGTCGCCGGTTTCGGCACCGTCGACGACGGGCTGGTCGTCGACCTGTCCCGGATGCGCGGCGTCCGGGTCGACCCCGAAGCCCGTACCGCACGGGCCGAGGGCGGCGCCACCTGGGGCGACTTCAACCACGCCACCCACGCCTTCGGGCTCGCCACCACCGGCGGGGTGGTGTCCACGACCGGCATCGGCGGACTGACGCTCGGCGGCGGCATGGGGCACCTCGCCCGCCGTTACGGGCTGAGCTGTGACAACCTGCTCGCGGCGGACGTGGTGACCGCCGAGGGCGAGCTCCTCTCCTGCGACCCGGAGCGGAACCCCGACCTGTTCTGGGCGCTGCGGGGCGGCGGCGGCAACTTCGGGGTGGTCACCTCGCTCGCGTACCGACTGCACCCCGTCGACGTGGTGCTCGGCGGGATCACCTGCTACCCGCTCGACGGGGACGTGGCCCGCGCCTGGCGGGGGATGAACGCGGACGCCCCGGTCGAGCTGAACTCGATCCTCGTGTTCGCGCTCGGTCCCGAGGAGCCGTTCCTGCCGGAGCGCTGGCACGGGCGCCCGATCTGTGCCGCCTTCACCTGCTTCAGCGGTGCGCCGGAGGAGGACGAGGCGGTGCTCGCCCGGCTGGACGGCCTCGGCCCGGTCATCGGCCGGTTCATGGACCGGCTGCCGTACCCGGTGATCAACACCCTCTTCGACGAGCAGCTCCCGCCGGGGCTGTACCACTACTGGAAGGGCAACTTCAGCCGTGAGCTCTCGGACGGTGCGATCGCCGTGCACGTGGAGTACGGCGAGACCATGCCGTCGCTGGAGTCGGACACCGCGATCTTCCCGATCGACGGGGCGTGCCACGAGGTGGGCCCGGAGGAGACCGCGTTCGCGTACCGGGACGCCTCCTTCTCGCACTCCTTCGGCGGCACCTGGACCGATCCGGCGGACACCGAACGGAACGTCGCCTGGACCCGGGCCTACGACCAGGCGCTCCGCCCGCACACCCAGGAGGGCGGCTACGTCAACTTCATGGACGCCGATGACCAGGACCGGGTGCGGGTCAACTACCGGCAGAACTACGACCGGCTGCGCGAGGTGAAGCGCCGCTACGACCCGGACAACGTGTTCCGGCTGAACCAGAACATCGCGCCGTAGGAGCCCCGGCCCGCCTACGGGGGACCGGCTACGGCACCGTACGGGCCGAGGCGAGGAGGCGGACGGTGTCGTCGGGGGCGAGCGACAGCGCGTTCCCGACGGTCCCGAGGACCTCCGTCTCGGACGGGGTGTACGGGCCGTCCGCGAGGGCGATCCGGGCGGCCTGCAGCAGGACCGACTCCCGACCGGCGGGGGCCAGGTGCGGGGTGAGCGGCTCCAGGGCCTCGTGGAGTTCGATCGCGAGGAGCGCGCCCTCGGGGTTCACTTCGGGCATGAAGCGCCCGGTGTCCGCCTCCAGGGCTTCCACGAGGTCGACGAGCTGGACGGCCGTGCACTCGGCGAAGCCGGCGGACCGGACCGCGGTGACGGCCCGGTCCAGGACCTCGCGGGAATCGGTGCCGCCGGCCGCGAGCACCGCCAGGGCGACGGTGTGCACGGCGTCCCGCAGCATCGCGGAGAAGCGGCTCGTCGTCGGGTGGTCGAGCACCTCCGTGCCGAAGTGCGTGTGGCAGGCCGTGCACTCGACGACGGGGCCGGTGACGCCCCGGGGCAGGACGGGCACGCCGAGCACGGCGAACCTTCGGCGGCCGGTGCGCTGCCGGTAGTTGCGGTCGCCTCCGCACTCCTCGCAGAAGAACTCGCCGTCTCCGACGGTGTTCCAGGAGGTGCGGATTCCGCAGACGGTCAGCTTCCCACCGCGTGGATTCCGGGCAGACCGCATACGCACCTCCTCAACGGCCCGGCTGCACTGCCGGCGTGGGCGTGATGTTAGCCACATCCGTGATGTGGCGTCAGCACCCCGGCGACAGATCCCTGTGGAGATGGCCGAGACGCGTCACTGCCCCGAGGGCCTCAGGAGGCGCGACGGCGACGCTTCGCGAAGGCCAGCAGGCCCCCGCCGGCGGCGACGGCGGCCACCGCGGCCCCGATCGCGCCGGGACCGATGGCCGAACCGGTCGTCGCGAGATCACCCTCCGGAGTGGCGGACGGTGCCGGGGCGGGGGCGGTGGTGGCCCCTCCCGGAGTGGTGGGTGCCGCCGGGGTGGACGGGGACGCCGAAACCGAGGGGGTGCCCGGCGTCTCGCCGTCCCGGCTCGGGGTGGGCTCGGGGGTCGCCGGCGGGGTCGGGGCGGGGGTGTCGGTCGGCTTCGGCTTCTCCGGGGTGGGAACCGGCCCCGGGGTGGTGCCCTTCGGGAGACAGCCGGTGAAGTTCATCTGGTGGGTCTCGGCACCCGGGACGGTCTTCAGGGACGCGGCGACCACGGAGCCGTTGACGTGTCCGGGGCCGTAGCCCTTGCCTCCCATCGAGACGTCGGCGTTCGGCGCGAGGATGGTGCCGGGCCAGGAGGTGTAGTTCTTCTTCACCGTCTCGGCCTGCGGGAAGTTCCACAGCAGCTTGGCGCGGATCTGCCGGTACTCGTCGCGCGGCACGGCGTAGTCGTCGATGACGGGGGCGCCGCCGTCCAGGTTCTTGTAGTAGACGCCGTAGGTCGCCGAGGTGCTCATGTCGTACGAGGTGCCGAGCACGTTCACGAGGGTCGAGGAGCCGACCGGGACGTCGAGGGTGATGGAGCGGGCCTTCTCCAGGTCCGCGGCGCTCACGGCGAAGACGTTGAGCTGCTCGTCGGTGCCGGCGAGGAACAGGCCGTCGCCGGCCGCGGAGACCGTGCCGCCGGCCGGGGCGGCGGCCCAGGCGGTGGACAGGGCCCGGAGCTCGGCGAACTCCTTGCCGAAGTCGACGGGGGACGTCGGGGAGGCGCCCTCCCCGACCCTGCCGCCGTCGACGCCGAATCCCTGGCCGGGGGTGGAGCGGTCGACGACCTTGCCGGCGATGCCGGTGCCCTTGTCCAGGACGACCTGGTTCGCGTAGAGCGTGCCGCCGACCACGAGGCTGTGGCCGCCGGGCAGTTTCGCGAGGTCGGCGGCGGTGAGCTTGTGGCCGATGGAGAAGCCGGAGGACTGCTTCGGGTCGCCGAAGGTGGCGTCGCCGCCGACCGCGACGGCGCCCTCGGAGTCCGAGTGGCGGACGGAGTCCTTCTCGATGAACTCGGCGTACAGACCGGCCGTGCCGAGCGGGTGCGTCACGCACTCCGTGGTGGCGGCGGAAGCGGCGGGGGCCCAGCTGAGGGCGGCACCGGTCACCGCGAGGACGGCGGCCACGGCAGCGGACGTGCGCATGCGAAACTCCAGGTCAGGGAGGTACGGGGAGGGCGCGTGGGGGGTGTGTCCGAGTGGACGAGCCGACCTTCCGTCATTCCCCGATGTGGCGTCAACCCACCCGATATGACCCTGATTCCGACACTGTCGGATGATCTTCCTTAAGTGAACCTGAAACCGTGACGCAGCTCACACGCACGACTGCCCCGTCCCCTCCGTGAGGGAGGGTGCGGGGCAGCGGTGCGGCGCCGGTGGGTCAGCGGGCGGAGCGGTTGACCGCCGAGATGACCGCCTTCAGGGAGGCACGGGTCGTGTTGGCGTCGATGCCGATGCCCCACAGGACCCGACCGTCGATGGCGCACTCGATGTACGAGGCGGCCTGCGCGGAGGCGCCCTCGCTCATCGTGTGCTCCTGGTAGTCCAGCAGGCGGGCGTCCACGCCGATGGACTGCAGCGCGGCGAAGAAGGCGGAGATCGGGCCGTTGCCGGAACCCGACAGCACGGCGTCGACGCCGTCCACGACCGCCTCGACGGTCAGCGTGTCGGTGCCGTCGGTGTCCGAGGTGGTCTGGCCGGAGCGCAGCTGGATGCGGCCCCAGGCGTTCTCCGGGTTGGGCAGGTACTCGTCCTGGAAGACGTCCCAGATCGCGGCCGGGGTGACCTCGCCGCCCTCGCTGTCGGTCTTCTGCTGGATGATGCGCGAGAACTCGATCTGCATCCGGCGGGGCAGGTCCAGCTTGTGGTCGTTCTTCAGGACGTACGCGATGCCGCCCTTGCCGGACTGCGAGTTGACCCGGATGACGGCTTCGTAGGAGCGGCCGACGTCCTTCGGGTCGATCGGCAGGTAGGGAACGGCCCACTCGATCTCGTCGACGGTCTTGCCCTGGGCCGCCGCATCGGCCTCCATGGCGTCGAAGCCCTTCTTGATGGCGTCCTGGTGGGAGCCGGAGAAGGCGGTGTAGACCAGGTCGCCCGCATAGGGGTGGCGCGGGTGGACCTCCATCTGGTTGCAGTACTCGGAGGTGCGGCGGATCTCGTCGATCTGCGAGAAGTCGATCTGCGGGTCCACGCCCTGCGAGAACAGGTTCATGCCCAGGGTCACCAGGTCGACGTTGCCGGTCCGCTCGCCCTGCCCGAACAGGCAGCCCTCGATGCGGTCGGCGCCGGCCATGACGGCCAGCTCGGCCGCCGCGACCGCCGTGCCGCGGTCGTTGTGCGGGTGGACGGACAGGCAGACGTGCTCGCGGCGGGTCAGGTTCCGGGACATCCACTCGAACCGGTCCGCGTGCGTGGACGGCGTCGAACGCTCCACGGTGGCCGGCAGGTTCAGGATGATCTCGCGCCCCGGGCCGGGCTGCCAGACGTCGCAGACCGCCTCGCAGACCTCCAGGGCGAAGTCCAGCTCGGTGTCGGTGAAGATCTCGGGGCTGTACTGGTAGCCGAAGGCCGTCTCCGGGCCCAGCAGCTTCTCCGCGTACTCCATCACCAGGCGCGTGCCGTCCACGGCGATCTGCTTGATCTGCTCCTTCGAGCCGCGGAAGACGACCCGGCGGAAGGTGGGCGCGGTGGCGTTGTAGAGGTGCACGGTGGCCCGCTTGGCGCCGACCAGGGATTCCACGGTCCGCTCGATCAGGTCCTCGCGGGCCTG
Organism: Streptomyces sp. NPDC058877; assembly: GCF_042742855.1. NCBI lineage: Bacteria > Bacillati > Actinomycetota > Actinomycetes > Kitasatosporales > Streptomycetaceae > Streptomyces > Streptomyces sp. NPDC058877. Next base: position 16,132 of record NZ_JBHYMF010000112.1, read on the forward strand.
GGTCAGGACGGAGATGGTGACGTCGTCCGGGACGGCGCCCTCTTCGATGATGGAGCGCACGAACGCGAAGTCGGTCTCGCCGGACGAGGGGAAGCCGACTTCGATCTCCTTGTAGCCCATGCGTACGAGCAGGTCGAACATCTCGCGCTTGCGGGCCGGGGACATCGGGTCGATCAGGGCCTGGTTGCCGTCGCGCAGGTCGGTGGACAGCCAGCGCGGCGCCTTGGTGATGCGCTGCTCGGGCCAGGTCCGGTCGGGGATGGCCACGGCCTCGTAGCGACCGTACTTGTGGATCGGCATCCCGGACGGCCGCTGGGTGTGGGTCGCGTTGGTGACGGGCGTCGGCCGGCTGACGAAGGGCGACTGGGACATTGCGTGGGGCTCCTCGGGTCAAGCGGGAGTGGGGTCCCCCCGGCTCGTGGAGCACGGGGGAGGCCGACTGTCGAACGCAACACCGAAACCCGCGGGGAGGGGGTCGGCCTACGACTACAGGCCCTCGCCGCGGCAGCTAAGGAGAAGCAGCCCGAAACGCATGATGTGCGTCACCATAGCCCAGGTCCGTGGAAGACGGACGTCCTGTTCCAGTATGCGGGACGGCCGTCACGTCAAGCGCGAAAGGTGACCCATCACTCCATTTCACCAATCCCCGTCTCACCCCGTGACAGCGGCGTCACGGAGTGCCACATTGCAGGAATGACTCCCCACGCGTCCGTCTTCTGCTCGATCGTGCCGCCCCACCTCCTGGAGCACCTGGCGCACTCCACCGACCCGACCGTCGCCACGGCCGCCCGCCGCACCCTGGTGGCGGACGCCGCGGCCCGCGCGTTCCGGGTGCTGCCGCTGCCCGGGGCCGTGCCGACGCCCGCCCCCGGCGACGCAGCCACCCCGCACCGCAGCATCCACGACTGTCTGCGCGGCACCGCGCTGCCCGGCGAGAAGGTCCGCGGCGAGGGCGCGGAGCCGGTCGCCGACGCCACCGTCAACCGGGCGTACGCCGGCCTCGGGGCCACCTTCGACCTCTTCCTGAACGCCTTCGGGCACGACTCGATCGACGGCGCCGGACTGCCGCTGATCGCCTCCGTCCACTACGGCGAGGACTACGGCAACGCCTTCTGGAACGGCGAGCAGATGGTCTTCGGCGACGGCGACGGCGAGATCTTCCTCGACTTCACGCTGCCCGTGGACGTCATCGGCCACGAGCTGGCCCACGGTTTCACCCAGTACACGGCGGGCCTGGAGTACTTCAGCCAGTCCGGCGCCCTCAACGAGTCGGTCTCCGACGTCTTCGGCTCGCTCGTGAAGCAGTACGCACGCGGCCATTCCGCCGAGCAGGCCGACTGGTTGATCGGCGAGGGCCTCTTCCACCCCAGCGTGGAGGGGAGGGCGCTGCGCTCCATGAGGGCGCCCGGCACCGCGTACGACGACGACGTCCTCGGCAAGGACCCGCAGCCCGCCCACATGGACGACTACGTCCGCACGGGCCGCGACAACGGCGGGGTGCACATCAACTCCGGCATCCCCAACCACGCCTTCTACCTGGCCGCGACCGAGCTCGGCGGCAACGCCTGGGAGCGGGCCGGACAGATCTGGTACGACGTGATGACCGGCGGCTCCCTCACCCCCGAGACCCGCTTCTCCGAGTTCGCCCGGGCCACCGTGGCGGCGGCCCGGGCGCGGTACGGCGACGGGGCGGAGATCCAGGCCGTGCTGAAGGCGTGGGCGGCGGTGGGGGTGCCCATCGACTGACCGACTGGTAGACAAGGCCCATGCGGATTCGAGTGCGGCGCACCGGCGGCTTCGCGGGCATCGAGCGGTCGGCGGAGGTGGACACCGCCGACCGGCCGGACGCCGACGGGTGGCGCGACCTGGCCGGAGCCGTCCTCGCGGACGGCGACGGCGACGGCCGGAGCGTGCCGGACGGCTTCTCGTACGAGATCACCATCGACGGGCGCACGGTCCGCTGCTGCGACCCGCACCTCACGGACGCCCAGCGCGCCCTGATCACCAAGGTGCTCAAGGAAGGCGCCTGAGCCGCTGGGAGCGCGCCCGGGAGTCCCGCTCTAGAAGCCCAGCTTCCGCAGCTGCTTCGGGTCGCGCTGCCAGTCCTTCGCCACCTTCACGTGGAGGTCGAGGAAGACCGGGGTGCCGAGGAGCGCCTCGATGTGCTTGCGGGACTTCATGCCGACCTCCTTGAGGCGGCTCCCCTTGGGGCCGATGATGATGCCCTTCTGGCTGGGCCGTTCGATGTAGACGTTGGCGTGGATGTCGAGCAGCGGCCGGTCCGCCGGGCGGTTCTCCCGCGGGATCATCTCCTCGACGACCACCGCGATGGAGTGCGGCAGCTCGTCCCGTACGCCTTCGAGCGCGGCCTCCCGGATCAGTTCCGCCACCATGACCTGCTCCGGCTCGTCCGTGAGGTCGCCCTCCGGGTAGAGCGGCGGGGACTCCGGGAGGAGCGGGATGAGCAGGTCCGCGACGAGCTGGACCTGCTTGTCGCCCACGGCCGAGACCGGGACGATCTCCGCCCACTCGATGCCCAGCTCCCTGCCGAGCTGGTCGATCGCGATGAGCTGTTCGGCGAGCGCCTTGGAGTCGACCAGGTCGGTCTTGGTGACGATCGCGACCTTCGGGGTCTTCTTGATCTCGGCGAGCTCCTTGGCGATGAACCGGTCGCCGGGGCCGAGCTTCTGGTCGGCGGGCAGGCAGAAGCCGATGACGTCGACCTCGGCCCAGGTGGTGCGCACGACGTCGTTGAGCCGCTCGCCGAGGAGGGTGCGCGGCTTGTGGAGGCCGGGGGTGTCGACCAGGATCAGCTGGGCGTCCGGGCGGTGCACGATGCCGCGGACGGTGTGCCGGGTGGTCTGGGGCCGGTTCGAGGTGATGGCCACCTTCTGTCCGACCAGAGCGTTCGTGAGGGTGGACTTGCCCGCGTTGGGGCGGCCGACGAAGCAGGCGAAGCCGGCCCGGTGGACGGCTTCGGTTTCTTGGTTGCGAGCGCTCATGGGGGCCATTGTCCCCGATGGGAGCCCGCGTCACGCACTCAGTGCCCTGCGTCGGCGCATCCACAGGCCGAGGAAGCCCGTCGCCGCGCCCACCAGGAGGACCGCCGCGGCGAACCAGGGCAGGGCGAGGAAGGAAACGGTGCCGGTCTCCCGCACGCCCTTCGCGGTGGCGGTGAGGGTGACGTCCCCCCGGTCGAACTGCGGGGAGCCGGTCCAGCGCGCGGTGAGCCGGATCTTCTGGCGGGGCAGCAGCTCGGCGGGAACCCCGTCCAGGTCGCGTTCGAGGAGGGTGCGGCCGAAGAGGCCCCGCGCCTTCAGGGCGACCTTGGGGGTGAGCGTGACGTTGCCCCGGTTGTGCAGGGTGTACGAGACGAGGGCGCTGCTCGTGCGGGTGCCGGGGACCAGCGGTCGGTCCTGTTCGAGGGTGACGTCCTCGACGGCCAGGGCGGGGACGGTCGGTCCGTTGACCCGGAGGTAGACCCGGGCGCCGACCGCCCGCTGGACGCCGACGGCGACGGAGCCCCCGCCACCCGGGGCGATCCTCTCGTCGAGGGCGACGAGCGCCCCGGGATGGTCACCGGGGTCGGCGTCGGCGGGCACGGCCAGGGTGTAGGGGACGGTGACGGTGGAGCGGGGCGGGACCGTGATGCGGGTCCGCTCGGGCTTGATCCAGGCGCCGGCCCCGGTCTGTTCCTCCTTCTGGGTGCGGACCGCGAAGCCGCCGTCGCGTTCGGTGTTGTAGGCGTCGGCGCCGTAGAGCCGGAAGGCGAGCGGGGCCGCCGTCTTGTTGGCGACGGTGACGCGGTCGGTGAGCGTGCTGCCGGGGTCGGCCACGAGGTAGAAGTACGGGCGGTCGCCCAACTGGGAGGCGGCCGGGTAAACGGCCCACTCGCCGTTCTCGGCGGCCCGCGCGCTCGACGCGGGGGCGAGGAGCGGGAGGAGCGCGAGGAGGGTGCTCAGGAGGAGGACGTACGGCTTGGTGCGCACGGGTGCGGACTCCCGGGGTGCGGATCGGGCGGGCCGGCCGGGTGCGCGCCCGGCCCGCGGGGCGGTCAGGAGAGGGTCAGCGTGAGCACGCCCTCGTACGAACCGGGCGCGGTGAACGCCGGGACGTCGAGGGAGAGCTGTGCGTCAACGGTGAACTCGCCGCCCGTGAGGGTGCCGTTCGGGGTGGAGGCGAGGGTCGCGCCGCCACTGCCGACCGGTCCTGCCGAGCCGGCCGCGCAGGCGCTGGGGCTGCCCGCCTTGGCCGTGCAGGCGGGGGTCCAGCTCAGCTTCCCCGCGCCGATGGCTCCGCCCGGCCCGGTGAAGTCGGTGACCTTGCCGGTCAGCGACCAGCCGGCGGGGCCGCCGCGGAAGTCCTTGACGGTCACCGTCTGCAGGGCGCCGGTGGCCGCACCGCCCGCACCGAAGTCGACGGAGGACAGTTGGACGGCGTCACCGGCCTGGGCCATGGACAGTTCGCCCGCCATGACGGTCGCGGTGATCTTCTGGCTGTTCGGCGGAGCCGGCACGATGACCTTGTACGCGGCGGGGCCGGCACCCTTGTCGGGGTCCCAGGCCGCCCCCTCGTACGCCACGATCCCGGTGGTCGCCGCGTCGTTGACCTTCAGCCGGGCGGCGAACCCGCCCTCGGCGTCGGTCGTGACGGCCATCCGGTCGGCGGTCTCCGCGGCTCCGGCCCGGCCGACGACGGTGACCTCGGCGAGCGGGGTGAAGCCGGTGCCGGTGACGGTCACCCGGACGCCGGGGTCCCCGGAGGCGTTGTCGAGCTGGATGGCGCGGGTGTTGGGGTTGGTCACGGGGCTCGCGACGACGGTCTCGGAGACCGGGGCGGGCGGGTTGAGCACCGTGCACGGGGTGTCCAGCTCCATGAGGTAGCTGGTGTGGATGTTGTAGTCGCCGGGCGAGAGGGTGATCGATCCGGCCTCGGTGGCCGTGAAGGTGCCCGTCATGGAGAAGGCCGGGAAGGAGCCCTTGCCGGGGACCGGCGGGTTCTTCTTGGGTCCGGTGACGGTGACCTGACCGGTCTGGGCGCCGCCGAGGACCACCGTGCCGGTGGGCGTCATGATGTCGGCCGGGAGTGCGAGGTCGACGGGGTTGGACGCGGCGGGCTTGGTGACCGTGTAGGTGACGGTCACGGTCTCGCCGACCTTGGGGCTCGGCTTGTCGACCGTGATCTCGGCGGTGGTGGTGCCCGTGATGGGCGGGATGCCGGCGATCGGCGGCGGGACGCAGCGGGTCTCGAAGTCCACCTGCTGGGACGTGGTGGCCGCGCCGGCCGGGGCCGCGAGCGCGCCGCCGGCGACCGCGAGGGCGGTGGCGCTGAGGACGGCGGTCCAGCGCCGTCTTCGGACCGCCGCCCGGGATCGGGTGAATGCCATGGGTGTGCCCCTCCTGAGGGATGAGTGGGCGCCATTGACGGTTGCGGGCGGAGAGAAGTCAATGGAATCGAAACACATCGACTGATGACCCATCAGTTAATGTCAAGATCGCGGCACGGACGGCATCGCACCAGCTCACGGCGGAGACCGGTGCCGCCGAGGGCGACACCGGTCGGGGGTGGAACGGGGTCCGGCTCAGCTGAAGACGAACGGCCCGGGCGACTGCGAGGTCACCGCGTCGCAGTTCACCGTGATCCCGAAGATCACCATCTTGAGGGCGACCCCCGCGAAGTAGGAATTGAGACTGTCGCCCGAGGCCACGGTGCCGGCCAGAGGGCCGATGACCACGGACTGACCGGCGGAGAGGGCCGGGTTCTTCTTGCCGGTGAAGGTGCGCGTGCCGCCGCCCGCCTTGGCCATCGTCAGCGTGGCGCCGATCTGGTCGGCGCCGACCGCGATCGGCGTGGTGACGGCCGAGGTGACGGTGATCGTCGCGGCGGTGCCGCTCTGGGTGGCCGTGAGGGTGGCGGTGCCACCGCCCCAGCCGCCGCAGTCGTACGTCGCCGTGGCGGAGCCCGGCGCGACCGCACCGGCCGTCGGGGCGAAGGCGAGTCCGGCGGCGGCGAGCGCTCCGGCGAGGACCGAGACGGCCCCTAAGCTGCTTCTGCTTCTCATGACGGGTTCGAACCCCTTCCGATGATGGACGCAGGGGTGCGGACACTGCGTGGAGGACAACAGATCTGACGGCCCGTCGGGCGGGTCGCCGTCCATTGATGCGCAGCCGGCCGAAGAAGGCAAGAGAAGTCACGGCAGTCGTTCACAAGCACACAAGAGCGGTGGGGCCCGGCAGTGCGCCCGGGCCCAC